>JAZOOB010000001.1:0-2460 GCA_045654845.1 Eubacteriales bacterium
TCGGAGTGTGACATAATAGAGAGCTGTTCTATTTCCGACATCAATGCAGGCTCGGGCGTGGCAAGGCTCAAGCTCGACTTCCAGCGCGACTTATATTACAAGACCTTAAGTGAGCTTACAGGACTCGAGATTTCGAACGAAAAAGAGCTTCTCTGCAATATAACCGACCTAGCAGAAGCAAAGAGAAAATACGATAAGGTAGCGTTTGCATTAAACGAGGTATCCGAAAAAGGATACGGAATCGTTATGCCCGACGTAGAGGAACTGCGCCTCGAAGAGCCGAAGATAATGAAGCAATCCGGTGGCTACGGGGTGAAGCTGAAGGCGTCCGCACAGTCGATACATATGATAAAGGCGGATATAGAGACCGAGATAAATCCTATCGTCGGTACAGAAGAGCAATCCGAGGAGCTTATCAAATATATGCTCGAAGAGCTCGGTGAAGACCCGACGAAAATATGGGAATCCAATATGTTTGGAAAGAGCCTTTACGAGCTTGTAAACGAGGGCTTACACAACAAGCTTGAGCATATGCCTGACGAGTCGAGGCAGAAAATGAGAGAGACGCTCGAGCGCATCATAAATGAGGGTAGCGCGGGCTTGATTTGCATTCTGCTTTAAAATAACATCTTATTTTAATAGAAAAACCGACGAAGATTTTTTCTTCGTCGGTCTGTTTTTATTCATTTATTATCTTCTCGAGGAACTTACAGAATGCCTCTTCCGTCTTATCTAAGGGCAGGTCGTTATAGTAGTAATAATCGTAATTATACTTTTCTACCTCGTCGTCCGACGCATTTCCGTAGTCTCCCGCCTTATCCCTTTTGAAGCGTGTGCCACCTCTTATGAGAAGCGTTTTTGCCTTATAGTCCGTACGCTTGACAAACTTTTCTATTTCCTTACCTTCTCTTATGTGAACGAACATTATCTCATTGTCGGATTCAAGAAAGGAAAGGTATTCCTTATATATCCATTCAGTCGGGAATTCGTTATATTCTGCCGAGACTCTTTTAAGCTCGGAGAGAAATCTTCTCGCTTCGTTTGTCTTTTCTCCGTGCCAGCCGAAGTGCTTGGCTATCTCCTTTATAGGCGTTATAGTAGATTCATTAAAGACCTTGAAGCGCTTTCCCGCCAAATCGCAGAGAGTGTCTTTTCCTACTCCACCGCTTCCGTTTATTACAATTACAGTTTTCTTCATACCAAAAATTCCGCTTCCTTGATTTAAAGAAGGTTATCTTCTTTTTGTTCTTTTAATATTATACATCTATTCCGGTCACAAGTCAATAAAAATTGATTTTTTATTTACTTTCTTTTATTTATGTGGTATACTGAATAAGTAGCCGAGAAAATCGGCATACACTCACGTAATTTTTGGGGGATAATATGGAAAAAAGACTTTTTGGTCATTACGACGGCAAAGAAATATATGAATACGTACTAAAAAATGAGCTTATAGAGGCTCATATAATGAACTACGGCGCGGTACTTAAAAATCTCATTTTTTACGGTGTTGAGGTCGTGTGCGGTTTTGACACTCTCGACGATTACGTAGCTGATGGCTCTTATCAGGGCTCTATTGTCGGCAGATATGCAAACAGAATAAAGGACGCACAGTTTGTTTTAAACGGAAAGACCTACAAGCTGAGCCTAAACGAGAAAGCCAGAGGAAATCTTCTTCACGGCGGATTTTCGGGATTTAACCGTAAGGTGTGGACGGTAGAGGACTTCTCTTCCGACTCGATAACGCTTTCGCTCTTCAGTCCCGACGGTGACGAGGGATTCCCTGCAAATCTTAACGTCAAGGTTACGTATAAAATAGACGGCTCTGCGCTTTCTATCGACTATGAAGCGATACCCGACGCTGACACCGCTATCAGCATGACTAACCACGCATATTTCAACCTAAACGGATGCTCAAACGGAACTGTATATTCTCAGAAGATAAAAATCAATGCAGACGAATATTCCGCAGTAGATGAAAATCTTATACCGATAGAGCACAGAAGCGTAGAAAATACCCCCTTTGACCTTCGCGAATTCACTGAAATAGGAAAGTGGGTCGGTGAGGACTTTTCGGGCTACGACCACAACTTCATTCTTAATGAAAGTGAAAAAGAGGATATAGCAGGCTTTTCCCTTCCCTTAGTGGCAGAGGCGACAAATGACAAAATCACGCTTTCGGTATACACCGACCAGCCCTGTGTTCAGATATATGCAGGGGTAGGACTCGGAGGACTTCCCCTTTTCAGAAACAAGGGCGAGCGCGTAAATCACGGCGCATTCTGTGTCGAAGCACAGATAGAGCCTAACAGCCCTAATATGAGCCGTGGCTTTATAAAGAAGGGCGAAATCTACCGTCAGACTACGGTATATAAGCTATCGAAAAACTAAAACGTAGTTATATAAATTTGAGCGAGGACGTTGATAACGTGTCCTCGCTCTTTTTCGGTTATGCCAAAA
>JAZOOB010000002.1:0-11707 GCA_045654845.1 Eubacteriales bacterium
CTTGTTCAGCATTATATAGGTGAATTCGCGGTATATAAGACGCTCGCCCTTGTAGGTTATAATATCCTTATTTTCGTCTATATGCATATCTGCGCGCTTGACGGGTACGCCATTCACGGTTATTTCCCCACGCTTTGCAGAAATTGAGGCCTCTTTTCGCGAAGCGACACCACATTCCGATATAAATTTATCCAAACGCATATAAGCCTCACCACCGTTTCCTAATAATTTTTTCGTCCGAAAATAATTCCTTTATTACTATATATTCTACTATATTTTAGCCGAAAAATCAATAATAAAATCGTAAATAAATCTTAAAATGGGACGTAAATCAAGTATTCTTAATATAATAAAAAAAGGCGCAAATGCGCCTTTTTTGTAAAGATAGGTATTTACTTATAAATATTGAAAAACTCGTTTCCTACGTAGATAGAGAGCTTTTCATCTTCATAGAAGAAGGTTATCTTTCCTACGGCAATCGCGTCCTGTATCTCTTCGAAAGAAGCCTCAAGAGCCTCTTTTATTTCAACAATGTCGTTTTTTGCCATATATATCGAAACTGTTGAAGAGAAGTTCTTTACTTCGACCATTGTCGGCATTTTTTCTTCGAGCGACGGAATTTCTTCGATGGAAACTATTTCTCTTTCGGGAATCTTTACTATATCAGACTGACTATTATTTACAGGCGCGTCCTCTTTTACTGCGTCTCCGTCTATTTTATCCGAATAATAATTGTCGGTGGGGGCAAATTCAGCGTCAAACGCCTTCTTTCCACTTGGAAAGCCTATTAAAAAACCAAAAACGAGCAAAAAGCAAGCAGAAGTGGAGAGGAGCGACACCGCTACCTTCATTCGCTTTTTTCTTTTTTGGAATATTTTTTCACTTTTGTCGAAAACGTTTTCGAGAAAAGCAGAATTATCCTTCATAACGAAATCCCTCCTTTTCCAAAATTTCCTTGAGAGATAATTTCGCGCGATAGATTATATTAGTCACCTGCTTCAAATTCTTTTTCATAACACGCGCGCACTCCTCATAGCTCATATTTTCAAAATAGACCAAGTGAAGTGCCGTTTTATAGTCGGGATTAAGCTTATCTAATGCGCTATGTAGGGCTTTTTTCTCTTCGCCCTTAAAAAATTCATCCTCAAATTCCAAAATATCCTCGCTGGTATTCAAGAGGACTTCTTCTGAAGATTTAAGAGTGAATTTGTTTTTTCTTATTTTGTCTATTGCCTTGTTTCTCGCTATGGTAAAAAGATAGGTCTTCAACGAGGTCTTGAAATTATAACGGCGCGGATGGACTATAAGCTCGACAAAGCAGTCCTCGGCTATTTCTTCTGCCTCGCTCATATTAGAAAGATACCTGTTTATAAAGAAAGTGAGGCTCTGTCGGTATAATTCTACAAGCTCGGTAAACGCGTCCTTTTCACCTTCGAGAAAACGGTGGTAGCTACTTTCACCGTTTTTCATTTTGCTTCTCCTCTCGGATTTTTCATTTATTATTCGTTTTCGTGTAAAAAAACTCTCACAAGAAAAGTACTTTTTTTAATTTTATCATTTAATGCCTATTTTGTCAATCAATACTGTTTTTTAAAAGTGCGCTTTTTATATTTTACTGTTGAAAAAGCCTTTTTCTTGGTGTATAATATTTTCGTTGATTTCATTTGTTTTTGAGGTAGATATTTTGGGTAGCTGGATATATTTGACCGCCTTTTACGGAATAGCGAAGGGCGTGCGCGAATTTTCAAAAAAAGAAGCATTGAAGAAGACCTCTGTGCCCGAGGTGCTTTTCCTTTACACGCTTCTTGCATTTTTACTTATACTTCCTTTTTCGCACGACGTATTTGCAATAGGCGGGATCTATTACCTTTACATAGCTATAAAAGCCTTCGTTATCTTTCTTTCGTGGATAATTTCGTTTTACGTAATAAAGCGAATGCCTATCAGTCTTTTCAGCGTCATGGATATGGGAAAGCTGATTTTCGCCGCACTCTTGGGTGTGATATTCCTAAATGAGGCATTCGGCTTCTATCAGGGATTCGGCCTTATTTTGATAGCGGGCGCTTTGTTCATCGTTAATTTTCAGAGAAAGAGCGTGGATAAAAAGGAAGCCGAGGGCGTAAAATTCATTTATATATTCCTTATGCTCGCATATTGCTTTTTGAATTCCATTTCCTCGATTCTTGATAAAATAATGCTACGCGAGGGCGGAATTACCTCTTCTCAGCTTCAGTTCTGGTATATGGCATATCTGCTCGCTTTCTACGGAATATATATGATATTCACAAAAACGAAAATACACCTTTCGACCTTGAAGCATAATTATTATATCCCGATAATGAGTCTGCTTTTCGTCTTGGGTGACAGGGCGCTGTTTATAGCGAATGCAAGCCCTTCGAGCAGTGTAGGCGGTATGTCGGTATTAAAGGAGCTTTGCGTCGTCGTTTCTATATTCCTTGGAAAAATCATTTATAAGGAAAAGCATATTTTAAAGAGGGCAATCTGCGCCTTGGTTATAATTTTTGGAATTCTTATTTATCTCGTATAAGGAGAAAATATATGAATATTGCTATAATTTTCGGCGCGTCGGGCGGTATGGGAGAGGTGCTTTCCCACTTACTGTCTTTCGAAAGCGCACTTGACGAAATATGGCTCGTGGCGAGAAGCAGAGAAAAGCTCGAAAAAGTGGCCACAAAATGCGAAAACAAGGCTCGTGTAATATGCGCAGACCTTTTAGATAAAAGCGATATAGAAAAAATAAAACAAACGCTTATAAACGAAAAGCCGAATATCAAATGGCTCGTAAACTGTGCGGGTGTCGGTTATTACGGCGATTTTTCTTCCCTTGACGAAAAGAAAAGCGCAGATACCGTAGAATTAAACTGTGCGTCGCTTATCGCACTTACTCATATTGCTTTGCCGTATATGTCAAAGGGCTCGCATATGCTTTTGCTTTCAAGCGCCTCTGCATTTCTTCCACAGCCGAAATTCGCTGTATATTCTGCATCCAAGGCATTCGTGCTTTCTTTCGCCCGTGCTTTAAGACAAGAAATGAAATGCGAGGGCATTACGGTTAGCGTCGCGTGTCCCGGCCCTGTCGATACCGATTTTTTGAATCTGGCATACGAAGGAGATTTCCCCAAAAAGAAAAAGCCCTTTGTCGCGCCCTGTGATAAGGTGTGCAAAAGCATATTTAAAAAAGCTAAAAAGGGTGTGACTGTAATAGTCCCCACCTTCAGTATGAAGCTTTTGCGAATTTTGGCAAAGGTGTTGCCTCATAGCTTGATTTTAAAGCTTACAAAATAAAAAAAGAGAGAATATTGCACAAGATGTGTTTTATTCTCTCTTTTTTATATTATTTTTGCTTTTTGAGCCATTCTTGCAGATACGCTTCGCACAAGGTGTCGTCCTTTATCATCTTAAACGCCTCTGCGGTCTTTTTTACTGTATAGTTGAGGAATGCCTTTCCTATGCGCTCGTTATTGCCCTCGTGGGTGTCCGACGAGTAGGAGTTGGGATAGCTTGACATCCATTCGAGAGGGGTATAAAAGCCTGCTTTTGAAAGATGGCTTATATAGTTTGTCGAAGTGCCGTCTACCTCGTTTACCTTCGACATATCTACAAGGTCGGGGCGAAGTCCGAGAGTCATAGCTGTTTCCATAAGACAGCCGTGTCCGTTGTTTTTATTATTCTTAGCGTAGAATCTCAGATATTCAATATCCTCGTCTGAAAGCTCGGGGAAAGCCTTTTTGTTACCCGAGTCGATTATCTTTATCATTTGATTGACCTTTGGCCACGCATTCCACGAATTGTAGACGAATACCATATAGTCGTTCTTTTCGTAGAGTACACTTCTTGCAAAGCAGTTTAACATATTCGTATTTCCGCCGTGCCCGTTTACGAGAATTATCTTCTTTGCGCCGTTTCTCGCCATTTCAGAACAGGATTCTTTGAGAATATCAAACATAAGCCTTTGTGAAAAGATAATAGTTCCCGGAAATTCGCCTGCACCCGTCTTTTCACCAAAATACATATGTGGGAAAATGATGACAGGCTCGAGCTTTGCCGCGCGCTCTACCACACCGCCCGTGTGGATGACGTCCTGACCTAAGGGAAGATGCCTTCCGTGAGTCTCGACACAGCCCACCACCAAGACGCATACGCCCTTCGCCTTTTCCATAGCGCTGTCAAACTGTCCTGAAAGGATTTCTGTCCAAAGCATAACAATCTCCATTCTGCCGTTTTCACGGCATATAAACTTTTAATAGATAGAGCTATGGCGTGATGTCCTACAGAACATCACGCCATATAAGGAATTATTCCTCGGTCTTAATGATTTCCTCGCCCTTATAATATCCGCAAGCCTTACATACACGGTGAGTAAGCTTGAAAGCACCACACTTAGGGCACTTTACAAGGCTCGGAAGGTTCAACTTCCAAGTGCTGGAGCGTCTCTTGTCTCTACGAGCTTTGGAAACTTTTCTCTTCGGTACTGCCATTTTGTTATACCTCCTTAGTCGATAGCACAAAGTGCTTTTATATTAATTAATTATTTATTATTTTTTTCTTTTTCTTGCATCTCTAAAAGTATCTTTTGCAAGGGAGCAAGTCGGGGGTCGATTTCTTTTTCTTCACAGTTGCACGGACCTTCATTCAAGTCCTTGCCACACTTAGAACAAAGTCCTAAGCAGTCCTCTTTACACAGAAGCTTCGACGGAAAATCGAGCTCAAGTAATTCAAGGAGCATTTCGTCAATATCTAAGAAACCGTCCTCTATTATGACGTAATCGTCGAGCTTATCCTCGTCCTCACTTTCAAGCACGTTCCTTGGCGCGACGGTCTTTTCAAGTGTAAAGCCGAAGTTACCAAAAACGTCTGAAAGACAACGGGAGCAAGGAGCAGTATAATCGATGCTGGTCTCAATTTTAAGACGCATATAGCCGGCAGAGTTGGTAATCTTGCCGAACACCTTCAAAGGTGTGGAGAAGTGAACACCCCAAAGATTACTCGTGCGGTCCTCTGAATAATCGAAAGGAACCAGCTCGAAGTCTACATCGAAAGAACGACACTCACCCGCAAGCATACTTCTTAAATCTAATTTCATACATTCACCTGCTAAGTAGTTTTTTTGAGAAAAAAGGACTAATTCTCAAAGTCGTACAAATTATTATACACATTTTAGTAGGAATTGTCAAGAGAAAAAAGAAATTTTCTATACAAATTATTCTTTTATTCTGTCTTCGTTTATGCGCTTTGAGGATTTTCTGTGCTCGGGAATGATCTCGCCCGCACGGGTAAGAGCCATCTTCGTAAGCATAGGGCCTACAAGCTCATAAATCAATACAGAGAACAAAACGATATTTCTTATAATAGCGCCTTCCATACCGCCGAGCTGCATAGCAGTCACAGACATACCGAGAGCGACACCTGCCTGAGGCAGAAGCGTTATTCCAAGATGCTTTACTATCATAGGGTCGCACTTCATCATCTGCGAGCTTACGCGCGCGCCAAACATTTTTCCAAGAGAACGGAAGATTATGTATACTACGCCGACACCCACGATAGCGAGGCTCTTGAATACGCTGAGCTCAAGCTCTGCACCGCTTATTACGAAAAAGAGCACGAAAAGAGGCGTCGTCCAGCCGTCGACTCTGTCCATAAGCTCTTCGGACGACTCGCACATATTGCAGAAGATAGTTCCGAGCATCATACAGGTCAGGAGCGAGGACGCAGTGATAACCACAGGTCCGATATTTATCTCTATCATAGTCAATGCGACAGTGAGAGCGACAAAGGCTATAGATATTGAGAGTCGCTTACTTCCCGAGTGGAAAAGCTTTTCGATTTGCGAGATGATGATACCCATGAGAGTTCCCAAAACGAGAGAAACCACTATTTCGATCAAAGGATTCAATACGATAGATATAAGGTCGATATCTCCTACGCTGATAGCCTTCGCAACACCGAAGGAAATCGCGAAGATCACAAGGCCTACTGCGTCGTCTATAGCGACTATGGGAAGAAGAATATCCGTAACCTTTCCCTTTGCCTTGTACTGACGGATAACCATAAGGGTAGCGGCAGGGGCGGTCGCGGTAGCGATAGCACCGAGGGTTATAGCTACGCTCATAGGAAGCACGTCCTGACCGAGCCAAAGGCTAAGACCACAAAGCGCGATATCGACGAAGATAGTCGCGGTAATAGCCTGAAAGATTCCTACGACGGTCGCCTGCTTACCCATCTTTTTAAGGTCGGCGAGGCGGAATTCGTTACCGATAGAAAATGCGATGAAGCCGAGAGCTATATCGGATATCAGCTTGAAGCCCTCGACGTATTCCATAGAAGGGAAGCCAAGTCCTTCAATACCAAAAAGTCCAAGACAGTAAGGGCCTATAAGAACGCCTGCGATAAGATAGCCCGTAACGGCAGGAAGGCCAAAGGGCTTTATCACTCTTGTCATAAGCAGACCTGCGAACAAAGCACAGGCTATGCTAAGTAAAATTTCCATTTTATAATAATCCTTTCAAAATCATACCAAAGGTTGATTTTAGCACTTTATTCATACTTTGTCAATAGAAAAAGGCGTTTTATGCACAAAAAAGTGCATAAAACGCTAAAGAGTTTTATTTATCCTTTTTCTTTGGCATAAGCCAGCCGAACTGTCCGGGGGTGAGGTGGTTTTTACCGAGAGTTATTACGGGATTCGGCTCGTTTTCCCAGCTCGCAGAGTTGAGCGTCAGCTTGAGCTTCAAGGGGGTGTCTTCCGTCCAGCCGACAGCTTTTCTGTCTACCGAGATAAGCCAGCCGTCCTCGAGCTTCTGGAAATTCCACTTTGCCAGCTCTTTATCATATTCGTCGCCAATGAGAGCGTAATTGGCCTTCGTTTCGTGATTGAACCTTATCTGGTCTTTTTCTATCTGGAAGGAGGGATAAGGGAAGAAGGGCTTGAACTCAGGGGTAAGCACCGACCAACCGCCCCTGAAAACTATTCTTATATACAAGCGGTCGTCATCGTATGAAGCGCAGAATTTCGAGCCACCGTCCACATTACCTACCCATTGCCACTCCGCCTCGGAAATATCGCCGTAGATGAGGTCGTAGTGCTTGGTGTCAGGCTCAACACCGAGATAGTATTCATAGGGGGCAAGACCGTTTTTAATACGTTCTTCAATTTCGGGAAATTCGGTTTCAAACAGGCTCTTGAGCCACTCGACTCTCTTAAGTATCTTCTTCGGGAAGAACTTATATCCCTCTGCTTCAGAGTGATAACCGAGTCTGCCGTCGTTTTCACAAAGCGCGCACATTTCAAGACTGTTCTTTATTTCGTCCTCGACTATCGCCTTCATTTCATAAAGAAGTGTCAGAGCGTCGCCCTCACCAAAGGCTATCTGCTCGCGCTTTTTGTAGAAGTTGAGAATATTCGAGCCGCTTCTTGCAAGTATAGTTATAGCATTTATTACGCTTTCGTGCTCGGCGGGGATAAGTGCGTTTCCTAGTATTTCTTTGCCCTTTTCAAATTCGGACTTCATTTCGTCTATGAGGAAAATAGCTTCCTCGAGTGTGTGTCCGCAGAGCAGACTGTCTCTTATTCTGTCGCCGTCGGGCTTGTCAAGAAGAAGCCATGAGCGAGGTGTAGAGAAGTTCTTCGGCTTTACGTGCAAGTCCCATACGATACCGTCGTGCATAGGACCGTAATAAGAGAACATTATGTTTACAGGAAGCGAGGAATAACCCTTTTCAAAGTGTTTCCAAGCCTCGAGCAGCTTCGGCGCATTCGTTCTTCCGCAGTAAGATTCTGCGAGCTTGAGAAGAAGCGCGTCCTTATCGGAGAAATCATTGCAGAAAGACCAGTCGCCTGCAGCCTTGCTCATAATAGACGGATAGTTTCCAAAGTACCAGCATTCCATAATGCCCTCTACACCGTATTCATACGCGCCCTTCATTTTTTCAAATACGTGGGCAGGAGAGGGAATATAGGGAAGTGTCGCTATCTCGTGCGAGGAGCATATCTGCATCTTCGCGTACATCGTCTTTTTGTATTCTTTTGCCTTTTCTGCGGTATGAACGAACATCTGGGAAGGGCCGGGGTATGAGAGCCAATAGTCAATAGCCTGACGCATCTTGCCAAGCTGCTCTACCATTCCTCTGTCCTCGAAGTTCTGCATAAGTACTACGTCGCTCGGCGCATTTTTTACATAGTCGGTGATTTCCTCGTCGGGCCAGCCTCTGTGTCCGTAGGTCCAGCTTATGAATTCTACGTCGCGACCGCTTTGGCGAATACCTTCCTTTAAGCAGTCGAGAGTCTGTCCGATAGACTCGCCTCTCGTCTTATGTCCGCAATAAGGACAGGTCTTGACTGCGCCGACAGCGCCACAGGAGGTAGGACGCTCGCCCGCCGTAATGGAAATGTATCCCACCATCTTAGGTACGAGCTCGCAGAGCTTCTTCGTCGCATCAATACAGAATTCTCTACCTCTCTTTGTGTGAGTACAGAATGGGGTAGAGTAAGGGGTTCGGAACCCTTCGTTGCCGCCTATAAGGTCGGTGTACTTATCGCGTATCTCTGCGGGGGGGAGCATAGGCTCGATAGCGAATACGTATACACCGATACCGTACTTCTCACAGCGGTCGCATACGCGGTTTAATTTCTCTATTCTTTTTTCGTAGCCCTGACCGTATTCGGGAATAACTGCCGAGGGGATAATATCAAAAAACTTCGTGTATATCCAAAGACCGTTCGTGCCGTCGTGCGCCAAGCGGTTTAAGTATTCTTCGGGATAGTAATCAATATCGTCGGAGAGCTCGTCACCGTTTTTGGGCGGACGGTTGGTAGGTGAGAAAAAGCCTCTCGTGATTCTTTTCTTTACATAAGGGAATTTATGAGTTTTACCCTTTTTCAAGAAGGGGGCTTCGCTCGCCTTTAATTCGTCCTCTAAAAGATAAATTCCTCGTCTTATACCCTCGGTGTCACCTGCCGAAATTATGATCTCGGTGTCGGTTATCTCAAGATAATATTCCTCGAAGCGAGAGGTTTCTATCTTTTTTGTTATAACGGGGAATCTTTTACCGTCTATTTTATAAAGGTCGGTAAAGACCTCGAAATCCTCATATGCAGTATCAAGAAGTCCCTTTTCGTCGGGGAAGTCCTTTTTGAGATAAAGACCGTCTACCGATACCTCACCTTCTTCTATTTCGCGCTTGCCAAAAAGCTCGGTGGGCGCCTCGTGATAGGGCTTGGTCAAGTCCTTTATGAACAAAAGCTCGGGCTGGTCAGAAAAAAATTCGTCAATAATGACAGGTCGTTTCATAACGTGTCTCCTTTTTTAAAAAAGCGTAGTTATTCGCTCTTTTTACATAACAATATTTTACCTTATATAGAAGGGAAAGTCAATAAAAAGTAGCGAAAAAACTTATTTTTTAGAAAAAAAGAAATCCCGCAAAAACGGGATTTCTCTTTTATATTTGTCAGGCGTTTTTGATAATGCCAAAAGGCATCAGCTGACGGGCGCAGTGGATTTTGAGTAGAAATTAGCCTCCCTCCTTGAGGGAGGGGGACCGCTTTGCGGTGGAAGGAGTCTTTATATATAAATTTTATTTTTAGTCTATCGCGCTCTCCCTCAGTCGCCTACGGCGCCAGCTCCCTCCCGGAGGGAGCCTTAGGAAATAAAACAAAAACTCAATCTAAAAGAAGAAATTCGTAGAATTTCAACCTTAAAAAATCTTAAATTACCTATACGAAAAAATAGGACGGAAGCATTAAAGCTTCCGCCCTGAAATATAATTTTTGTTTGGTTATGCCAAAAGACATCAGCCCTTTTCTTTAGGCATAAGCCAGCCAAATTCAGCAGGTCCGTGACAGCTCTTTCCGAGCGTTCTGCCTGATCTTGTAGGATCGGCATCCCACAGTGCAACTCCACCGAGAAGAATTCTCAGCTTCATAGGCTTCGCTTCTGTCCAGCCCACACCCTTTCTGTTGATTGTGAGAAGCACGTCATCACCTTTTTTCTCGAACTTCCAATTCGTTAAAATCTCGTCGTATCTTTCGCCGTAAATCGATTCGTGATCAGAGGCTTCGTCTAAAAGCGTGACTCGGTCTGCTTCTACCTTTATACTCGGGTAAACGTGGAAGAGCTGGAATTCGGGGGTAATCATATTCCAACCTGCATTGCCCGTATTGTTGGCGAGCCACAGATAGAGGTTCTCGTCGTCGTAGGACGCGCGGAATTTAGATTTTTCGTCGTTAAGAAACTCCCATTCGGCATCTTCTATATTGCCGTATATGAGGTCATAGTGCTTCGCGTCGTCTTCGACACCGAGATAGTATTCAAAGGGAACAAGTCCGCTTTTTATGCGTTCCTCAATTTCGGGGAATTCGGTGACGAGGAGCTTTTTAAGATTTTCGACTCTCTTAAGTAGCTTCTTCGGGAAGAATTTATATCCTTCTGCTTCGGAGTGATAACCGAGTCTGCCGTCGTTTTCGCAGAGCGTCACCATTTTAAGACTGTTTTCTATCTCTTCCTCTGCTATTGCCTTCATTTCAAAGAGAAGTGTAAGGGCATCACCTTCGCCCTCTGCTATCATTTCGCGCTTCTTGTAGAAGTTGAGTATGTTCGACGCGCTACGAACAAGCAGATTCATCGCGTGAGTTACGCTATTGTGCTCTGTCGGCACTTCGGTCGCTTCGAGTATTTCCATACCCAATTTAAACTCTGCGCGCATCATATCGAGAAGGGTTATAGCCTCTTCGAGCGTATGACCGTAGAAAAGACAGTCTCTTATTCTATCGCCGTCGGGCTTGTCGAGAAGTAGCCACGAGCGAGGAGGAGAGAAGTTCTTCGGCTTTACGTGTAAATCCCAAGCAATACCGTCGTGCATAGGGCCGTAATAGCTGAAAAGTATGTTAAGAGGATAGTTACGGTAGCCGGATTCGAAGTGCTTCCAAGCCTCAAGAAGCTTCGGCGCATTCGTCTTTCCACAGTAGGCCGACGCGAGCTTCAAAAGCGAAGCGTCCTTGTCGGAAAAGTCGTCGCAGAATGAAAATTCACTTGCAGCGCGACTCATAATAGACGGATAGTTACCGAAGTACCAGCACTCAACTATACCCTCGACACCACATTCCACCGCGCCCTTTATCTTATCAAAGATAATACCCGGGGTAGGAATATAGGGAAGCGTTGCCAAGTCGTGAGAACAGCATATCTGCATCTTCGCATATAAGTGCTTATTATATTTATGTGCAGCATCAGCCGTAAAATTAAACATATCCGAAGGGCCGGGGTATGCAAGCCAGTAGTCGACGGTTTTACGGGTTTTTCCTAACTGCTCTACGTAGCTCACTTCCTCGAAGTTCTGCATAAGCATAACGTCGTCGGGTGCATACTCTACGTATTCTGCAATATCCTTTTCTGCCCAGCCTCTGTGTCCGTAGGTCCAGCTTATGAACTCTACGTCGCGTCCGCTCTGGCGCAGACCCTCCTTTAAGCAGTCGAGAGTTTGTCCGAGGGACTGACCAATCGTTTTGTGTCCACAGTAGGGGCAGGAGCTTACCACTTTGTTTCCTCCGCAGGAGGTAGGACGCTCGCCCGCCGTGATAGACATAAAGCCCGTGAGCTTTGGAACTAATTCGCAGAGCTTCTTCGTCGCTTCGATACAGAATGCGCGTCCGCGCTCTGTGTGAGTGCAGAACGAGGTGTTGAACTCGTTAGTG
>JAZOOB010000003.1:0-4636 GCA_045654845.1 Eubacteriales bacterium
AAGCGATACTCAAGCACCTTTCCAAGAAGGGAGGTAGTGTGTAATGCTAAAGGATATTACTCTTGGTCAGTATTTCAGTGGAAACTCGCTTCTCCACAGATTAGACCCGAGAACGAAGCTTATAGCGTCACTTTTATTCATCGTAGCGATATTTTCTGCTCGCGGTATAATAGGTCTTATGCTATTGCTTTTAGCTGCCGCTACCATAGTTTTTATAAGTAAAATTTCATTCAAGGTAATTCTGAAGAGCTTGAAGCCTATCGTTTTCGTTCTGCTTTTTACAGTTCTTTTGAATGTTTTCTTGACAAAGTCCACGGCAGAAGAGCCTCTTTTTGAATTTTACTTTATTGCGGTATACAGAGACGGAATATGGCGTGCGCTTTATATGGCACTTCGCGTTATCATTCTTATAGTGGGAAGCAGCGTTCTTATTTCCTATACGACCTCGCCCATTATGCTTACCGATGCAATAGAGAGCCTTTTGAAGCCGTTGAAGAAAATCAAGATTCCCGTGCACGAATTCGCAATGATGATGTCGATAGCACTCAGATTTATTCCTACGCTTATCGAGGAGACCGAAAAGATAATGAATGCGCAGAAGGCAAGAGGCGCAGATTTTTCGAACGGAAGCATTATAAAGCGCGCAAAGGCGCTTATCCCCGTTCTTATTCCTCTGTTCGTATCTTCCTTTAAGAGAGCTGAGGATCTCGCTATGGCTATGGAATGCCGTTGCTATCACGGTGGCGAAGGAAGAACTCGTCTTGTAAAGCTTGAATACAAGGTGAAGGATTTCATCTTTATGCTTGCATTCCTTGTCTTGATAGGCTTGGTTATTTTGCTGAATCATTTCCCCTTTGGTTATATGATTTAATTTTAGAAGAGAAAAGAAATGAAGTATTTTGCAAAAATCAGATATTTTGGACGCGACTTCTGCGGTTTTCAGGTTCAGCCTAACTGCCGCACCGTACAAGGTGAATTGAATATAGCGGCAGAAAAGCTTTTTGAATGCCCTTGCAGAATAACAGGGTGCAGCAGGACCGATAGCGGAGTGCATGCAAACGAGTTTTGCATTACCATAGAAGCGACGAAAGAAGGCGCGCCCACAATTCCACAAAACAAGCTTGCAAAAGCCTTTTCCACAGTTTTGCCCCCCGACCTTTCGTTGTATGAGGCGAAGCTGGTGGACGACGATTTCCACCCCCGATATGATGCAAAGGGCAAGGAATACGTTTATATCGTGTATAATGCTGAGGTTACGAATCCCTTTTACTGTGACAGAGCTTGGCAGATACAGAGAAAAATAACCGAAGAAGGACTTTGCCGTATGCAAAAAGCGGCAAAGCATTTTGTAGGAAAAAATGATTTTTCTGCATTTATGAGCGCGGGCTCAGACGTTACAGATACTGTTAGAAACGTCTTTGATTTCTCTGTCGAAAGAAATGGCGATGAAGTTGTTTTTAAGGTTTCTGCCGACGGTTTTCTCTACAATATGGTGAGAATTATGGTCGGAACGCTAGTTCAAGTGGCCTTTTGCAACATTGAGCCCGATGAAATTGAAAGCATTATTAAAAAGGGCGAGAGATACGGTGCAGGAATGACCGCACCGCCCGAGGGACTCTATCTCAATAGAGTGTTTTACTAAATTACATTTTTGGAAATCATTTTAATTATTGCGTTCGCATTTTTTACTCATACTAAATTTATCAAGGTATGAGGTGAAATGCGAACGCTTTTTTTCGCTTATTTAATATGAAAAGTAAAACAAACAAGAATTCATTTATTAAAGTTTTTAAAATTCTGCTGACAATTATATTATCAATTTTGCTTATTTTGACGCTTTTGGTAGTAGGATATTTCATAAAGCTAAATAATAGCATAGATTATTCCGCCGACGAAAAACTTTTTGAGCTTTCTCGCGGGTCAAGGACTACTACGCTCTACTATAACGATAAAACAAAACTATCGACAGAGCTTGAAGCAAATATAGGCTTAAACGGATATTTTCCAAAGGAGCTTGATAGTGACAAGATATACGGTGCAGAAAATGGAATATGGTGCGCTTATGACGATATACCCGACAATTTAAAAAATGCCTTTGTCGCTATTGAAGACCATAGATTCTTTTCACATAAGGGAGTGGACGTTTTCAGGACGGGTAAGGCCGTATTAAATTATCTTTTACACTTTGATTCTCGGTTTGGTGGCTCTACCATAACTCAGCAGCTCGTAAAAAATATAAGCAGCGATAATGAAATAAGCGTAGAAAGAAAGCTTCGTGAAATGCTTCGTGCAATAAATATTGAGAGGAAGTTTTCAAAAGAAGAGATTCTGGAGCTTTATCTCAATATAGTTCCTATGTCGGAAAACTGCGTTGGTATTTTTTCTGGCGCAGAGGTATACTTTTCAAAAGAGCCGTCTGAGCTTTCCTTGATAGAATGTGCCGCGCTTACCGCAATTATAAATTCACCAAGTCGGTATAATCCCATAGAAAATCCCGAAAATAACGCGATAAGAAGGGATATAGTTTTAGAGGCTATGCTTTCTTATGGCTATATTTCTCAAAGCGAATTTGGCGAGGCATACGGAAAAGAGCTGACCTTAAACGTAAATGAAAAAAAGGACGAGCAGGTATATTCTTGGTATGCTGAAACCGTAATCGACGACGTAATAAAGGATTTAATGACAGAAAAGGGTATGAGCTATGAAACCGCATCAAAAACTGTATATTCGGGCGGTTTAAAAATATATACCCTTATGGATAAAAATATACAGGATATACTGGATAGCTACTTTTCAAATTATTATAATTTCCCGAAAGCGTGCAGAACGAATTCGCTTCAATATGCTATGACGGTGGTTAGCCCGAGCGGAGATCTTCTCGGTGTAGTCGGTGCGGTCGGTGAAAAGAATGCAAACAGAGTGATGAACTTTGCGACGAAAAGCCAGATGCCCCCAGGCTCTTCAATAAAGCCGCTTTCTGTATACGGACCCGCGCTTGAAGAGGGGCTGATAAGCTGGAGTACGGTTTTTGATGATACGCCCGTCAGCTTTTATCGTGGTAAAATAGGATATATTGCTTGGCCACAGAATTTTCCTTCGGTTTATAGCGGCCTTACAGATATAAGCACGGCAGTAGCTTATTCTAAAAACACAGTGGCGGTAAAGGTGTATAACAAGCTCGGTGCTGAGCGCGCCTACGACTATTTAGTGAACAAGCTTCATATAAATGGCATAGTAAGGTCGTCGGAGTATAACGGAGAAAAATACACAGACCTCGCGTCTGCGCCCTTGGCTCTCGGTCAGCTTAGCTTTGGTGCTACGCTTCGTGATATGACGAATGCCTACACGTCTTTTTATGACGGCAATTATCATAAATCGCGCACCTATCTTGCGGTATATGATTCTCTCGGAAACCTTCTGCTCGAAAATAAGGAGGAAAAATCCTATGTTTTCAGCGAGCAAAATGCTGCGATTATGACACAACTTTTGCAAAACGTGGTTTCTTTTGGTACGGCAAACAAAATAAATCTGAAATATTCTATAGATACTGCGGGTAAAACGGGTACGTCGGGCGAGGATAGAGACAGATGGTTTATAGGATATACCCCATACTATACCGCGGGTATATGGTGCGGATATCCCGAACGGGACGGATCCGTTGGCGATATAGCACCCACCCATCTTGAAATATGGGACGCTGTAATGAGAAAAATACACCGAGAGGTCTTTAATCAAGGAGAGAGTATTAAAAACTTTGAGATTCCTTATGGTGTAGTAAGGGCACAGTACTGTCGCGATTCGGGAAAGCTTTTTTGTGACACCTGCTCACACGATCCCAGAGGATCGAGAGCATCTACCGGATATTTTCTTAAAAGTAATATGCCAAGGACCTATTGTGACCGTCATATTCTAGTAGACTATGATGAAGAAAACGGTGGAGTTTTGAACGTAGGCGAAAATACAGAGGGGCTTTTTGAGGACGGAGAAGATATTAAAATTAAAAAGGTAGCGCTTCTTCGTGAATACGGAAGAGACTTTCCCGCGCAGCTTTATATTTCCGACGCTCAGTATATTTACAGAGAGTTGAATGGAGAAAAGGCGTCGTTATCCGACAGAGAGCCTTTTTTCGCTCCAATTTTGCCAAAGGGAAGATATATAGGTATAAGCAATACAAAAGGGGGTAAGCAATTCAATTCCTACCGCCATATACCCGAAGATAAAGAAAAACAGGAAGAAGACGATTTAGAAAATCCTCTCAATGACGAAAGAGAGGCATCGGAAGGTGAAGCGCAAGAAGAAGCCGAAATGCCAAAAAAAGACGGAATTTTTGACGAAGAATAGCGAAAAATGGAGTAAAAAATTGAAAATTTGTTGATTTTTTGCGATAAATGTGTTATTATGATAGAGGTATATTTTATTTAAAATTACGAGGTTTATTATGGATAAGAAAAAAAGACGTCGTCGTTTTGGTGATAGAAGAGACGGAAGAAGAGTGAGAACTATTTCGCCTATGCACGCGATGGAGCCTTTTATTATGAAGGTCAGATCTGATGCGCAGAATCAGTTTGAAGACGTAATAGATATTACCAATATAGAGAGTTATCTCAAAAAGAAGCATAGCGAGGGCTATAAAAAT
>JAZOOB010000004.1:0-12978 GCA_045654845.1 Eubacteriales bacterium
CTTCACGCAAGACTTATGTCGCAGGCGATGAGAAAGCTCACAAGCGTCATCTCAAAGAGCAACTGTATCGTAATCTTTATAAACCAGCTTCGTGAGAAGGTGGGCGTTATGTACGGAAACCCCGAGGTTACCACAGGTGGACGCGCGCTCAAATTCTACGCATCTGTAAGAATTGAAATAAGAAAGATAGACGTACTCAAAAATGGAAGCGATATATACGGAAACAGAGTTCGCTGTAAGGTAGTCAAGAATAAGGTAGCACCTCCCTTCAAGGTAGCCGAATTCGATATTCTCTACGGCAAGGGAATCTCTAAATCGGGCGAGGTTATCGATATCGGTATTCAGCTCGGCATAATCGAAAAGAGTGGCTCGTGGTTCTCCTACGACGGACAGAGAATCGGTCAGGGCAAGGAAAAGGTTAAACAGCTCCTTGAATCCGATGCCAAGCTCTTTGCAGAAATCGAAGCAAAGGTCAGAGAACGTATGTCCGACCTTTCCTTAGAGGACGGCGAAAGAAACGAGGACCTTGAGGAAGAGCTTTTCGACCTTCGAGATCTTGACGAGGGCAACTGAAAATCTGCTGTTCCCTTAAGTACAAACAACGAGAGGTTTTATGCAGATAACTAAAATAATAGCCATAGGCGAGGGTAAGAATCCCGAAAATATTCTCTTGACAGTCCTTATACAAAAGGACGGATTTGTCAAAAAAAGAAAATTTGAAGTCACGCCAAACGACTATGAAAGGCTGAATTTCCCCTCGGTCGACAGCGAGCTTTCGGAATACGAGTATAAAATACTCACAAAAAGCACTCACCAAAAGGACGCTGTGTCCGTCGCCCTTCGCATTCTTTCGCAGGGTGACAACAACTCCTCTTCTTTAAAAAGGAAACTGACAGAGCGAGGCTTTTCTCCCGATGTGGCAGAGTCGACAGTCGCACAAATGCTAAAGCTCGGCTATATAGACGAAAAAAAGCAGACCTATCGCTACGTATTAAAGCTTGCAAACCAGAATCTCTACGGAAGAAGACGGATCATTCCCTTTCTTCTTAACAAAGGATATAAAAAAGAGGATATAGAGTCTTCAATAGAGAAAGCTGAGCAAAACGGCGAGCTGAATTTCTTGGAAATCAAAAAACGGCTTATAGAAAAAAGCCGTTTTGATGAAGAAAACCGCACCGAAATCAAGTCGCTTTTGTATAAATACGGACATAGCGACAGTACGGATTTCAATTAAAATAATCAAATGGGCAGAGCCAAATTCGGTTTTGCCCATTTTTAGTTTATTTATTCATTTTTTGTTTTTCTTTCGCGCAAAAAAAATCAAGACGTCGCCTTTCGTCATTTTTTCTTGTCAATATGGAAAAACGTAGAATTTTATAAAAATCGAAAAAAAGTTTTCAACATCAAAAATTGTTACTAATGTGAAAAACCCAAGTCGAAAAAGGCTTGTATTTGCTTGTTTTTGGGATTTTATTTTAAAAAAAGTGCCTAGTTCTTCACATTGTCAACATTTAAATTGTTGAAAACTAATTTTTCACCATTTTGTGCAGAATGCACAATCTTTTACTTTTTCCGATTTTTTTCCAAAATTTCTGTCAATTTAGGATATATTTTTTTCTATTTTTTACCTGTTTTTTCGACAAAGAAATTTGGTATATTTATTCATATATTTGTATATTATTCATTTTTGTTCTTACATAAGCGGTGAAAAAAGGCGCAGAATACAGTTTACGAGCTTTGAAAACAGGTCTTTTTTCAAGCTCTCTTTTTTTATCTCGCAAGAGGCGAGCATCATGCCCGAAAAATCGGAGTCGATTTCAGAAAGCACACTCGACGCATAGATAAGAACTCCGCCCTCGTAATTTAAATACATACTGCGGTAGTCGAGATTTGTGCTTCCGACTATCCCCACCTTTGTGTCGGCATATATCAGCTTCGCGTGATTAAAGCCGTATTCGTATTCGAAAATTCTTACACCTGCCGAAATAAGCCTTTCGTAGTATGAGCGCGTGCACGCCTTCACGCTCTTTTTGTCGGGCTCATACGGCACTATGATGCGCACGTCGACTCCGCTTTTTGCGCTGATTTCAAGCGCTTCTACAATCATATCGTCGGGAATCAAATACGGTGTAGAAATATAGACGAAATTTTGCGCACGCTCAATAATACGAAGATAGAGGTTGCGCGCTACCCTATCTTTTTCTATCGGGGAATCTGTGAAGGGGGCGAAAAATCCGTCGTGCGAGGGCTTGTCTTCGGTTTCCGTTTCTCTTACAAGGCTTTTTTCTGCATTTTCACTTCCCTTTTGCAGTGACTCCCAGTTATCGAGAAAAAGCCTTTCTATTCCCTTCGCCGCATCACCCTTTAACATAATAGCGCAGTCCTTGAAATAATTATACGGGCAATTTTCGTTTATATATTCATCTGCCAAATTGACTCCGCCCGTAAAGGCTACCTTGCCGTCTATTATCGCGAATTTTCTGTGGTCTCTGTTGTTATGATACGAGGAAAAGAAGGGGCGAAACGGATTGAATATTGAAAATTTTATTCCCGACTCTAAAAGCTGCCTCGCATAGAGCTTCGGGTGCAGCGCAAAACAGCCCATATCGTCTATTATTATACGGATATCCACACCGTATCTTGCCCTCTCTGTCAAAGCAGAAAGAATTCTGTCCCACACCAGCCCCTCTTCTACTATAAAGTATTCGAGGTATATCCTTTCTTTTGCTTTTTTTATTTCCTTTACAAGCGCGTCTATCATTTCCTCACCGCTGTGAAAATACGTGGCGCTCGTGTTTGAAAAGGCAGAAAAGCCTAATTTGTCGAGATATTTAAAAAGCGAGGTGTATTCTCCGTAGCCTTCTATGGTTTTCGTGCTTTTTAAATTTATTCTTTCATTTTTTGTCTTCTTTTTTACTCTTTGCGGCAATAATGAAATAAAATAAAAAAGCACGCTGAATAAAGGGAAAATCATAAAAAGGAAGAGCCATAACAGCTTATATGAAGCATTCTTGTTCTGATATATCAAAAAAAGCGAAATCAGTATCGTAAATAGGCGAAACGTCGCCCTTATAAAAAAATAATATTCACGAAAAAAATAGAGAAAAAACAAGAGCGAAACCACGCGAAAGAATAACAAAGCGATGACGTCCGCGCGCTTTTTTATCATCATATAGCGAAAAAAAGCAAGTGCCGTTTTTCTTTCTTCTTTATCCAAGCAAATCCCTCCTTTTTTCGTTTTTACATACCCTTATTATCCCGAAAAAAAGAAAATTTAACGTGTTATCCTGATGCCAAATTATACGAAAAGAAAAAAAGTCTGCATTTTCGATTTTTTTTGAAAAAGGTATTGAAAAAGAAAGCTACTATATGGTATACTATATGTGTATATTAAAATCAAAAAAAGGAAAATACCGTGCAGGACTTTAGCTATATCGAAAGGAATCTGTGTCAGGTCCGTGAATTAGCAGAAAAAGCGGCTGTCCGTGCGGGTGTGAGTCTACCTACTCTGATAGCGGTCACGAAGAGTGCGACAGACGAAGAGGTGCTTGCTCTTGCAGGATACGGCGTAAAGGCGATAGGCGAAAACAGGACTAATCTTTTCAATGCCCGTCGCGAGCTTTTATCGCCCTTGTATCCCGAAATGGAATTTCACCTGATAGGACACCTTCAGACGAACAAGGTAAAATATATAGCAGAGAGCGCCACTCTCATTCACTCGCTCGATAATCTTCGCCTCGCTGACGAAATAGAAAAGCAGGCAGAGAAAAGAGGGATAAAAATTCCCGTGCTTATCGAGGTGAACAGTGGCAGAGAGGAAGCGAAGTCAGGCGTTATGCCCGAAGACGTCTTCTCCTTCTACGAATCGCTACTCCCCTACAAAAATATAAGCGTTCGAGGTCTTATGACTATGGCGCCCGATCTCGAGTGTCAAGAGGACTACCGTCCCTATTTCAGAGAGACCTACAAGAGCTTTGAAAAGCTAAAGGCGGAAAATGCCTTCGACACCGAAGCCCCTACTCTTTCCATGGGAATGAGTGACAGCTTTGAGGTGGCAATAGAAGAGGGCGCGACTGCGATAAGAGTCGGCAGACGCCTCTTCTTAAAATAAGTAATCTTTATTATTAAACATAAACATATAAAACGGAGGATATTAAAATGGCATTATTCAAAAAGCAGCCCGACACCTACTACGACATCGAGCCCGAAATCGAAGAGACCGAGCTTGAATACGAGGAGGAAAAGGCAAGCGCACCTTCCTTTGGCGGTCTTAACATCGGCGGAAACAACATTGAATTAAAGGTTGTTCGTCCTGAAAAGTTCAGCGACGCTCCCTTGGTAGCAGACCACCTTCTCAGCAACCGTACGGTTGTACTTAACCTTGAAAACACCGATAAGGACACTTCCCGTCACCTCATCGACTTTTTAAGCGGTGTTACTTACGCCCTTGACGGAGATATCAAGAAGGTAGCAAACGACACCTTCATCATCACTCCTCATAACGTTTCTATCAGCGACGCGCAGGTTGCATCTGAAGAAGTTGAAGAAGAGCCTCAGCCCGTTGGCTTCACATCTGACGAGGACGACGAATAAGTTATAACGGACTGTCTCATTGCGTTTTCGCAAATGGGACAGTTCTACTTTTTAATAAGAGGTTATTAAAATTGCCCACTGTTTTACTTTTTTTATTCAATATTTTGCGCGCGTTTATAGACATTTTGCGCATAATGATGTTTTTAAGGGCTATTTTATCCTGGTTCCCCGACGGACGTAATTCGAGCTTTTCGCAGTTCTGCATCGCCGTCACCGAGCCTGTAATAGCTCCTGTACGCTATCTTGTATCACGTATTCCGTCACTTGCGCGAATGCCATTTGACATAGCATTTCTGATTACTTTTATCATTCTTTCAATGCTTTGAGGAAAATTATGAAGCTTTCACTGAAAATGAATAAAATTCTCTGCTTTATACTCATAGTGTTCGGAATCATTTTGGATCACCGAACGAAGCAGATAGTAATAAATAATATGGCCCTCAACGAGTCTATTCCACTCTGGCAGGACGTTTTCCATTTCACCTACGTAAGAAACACAGGTGCCGCCTTCAGTATGCTCTCGGGTCATCGCTGGATATTTATTTCGGTTTCTTCTATCACTATACTCGCCATTCTCGTTTATCTCATCTTTACGAAAAGCGCGCGCCCTATATGGCTCTATTCGGTGTCTATGATAGCGTCGGGCGGTATCGGCAATATGATAGAAAGAGTTAAACTCGGATACGTCACCGACTTTTTTGATTTTACTCTTATCAACTTCGCTGTATTCAACGTCGCAGACTGCTTCGTATGTATTGGTGCAGGCCTACTTCTCTTAGATCTTGTCATCGACTTTATAAAGGACCCGACAGGCGAAAAGAGCAAGCAAAAGGAAATCGAAGCGCAAGACGAGGCGAGCGAATGACACAGCGCGTAGTTTTAGAGGTCACGTCGGACGAAAACACCCGTCTTGACGCGTATATTGCAAACAATAGTGAGCTTTCGCGCTCCTCGGCGGCAAAGCTTATAGAAGAAAAAAACGTACTCGTAAATCAAAAAGAGGCGACAAAAAAATATATCGTCAAAAAGAACGACGTTATAGAAATAATTCTGCCCGAGGTAAAGGAAATCGAGGCAAAAGCTGAAGAAATCCCTTTGAACATAGTCTACGAGGACGAATATCTGCTCGTAATAAACAAGCCGAGTGGCATGGTCGTCCACCCCGCTGTCGGTAATTACGAGGGTACGCTTGTAAACGCGCTTCTTTATTACTGCAAGGACGAGCTTTCAGGCATAAACGGCGAACAGCGCCCCGGAATAGTCCACAGAATAGACAAGGATACAAGTGGGCTCTTGGTAGTAGCCAAGACCGACGAAGCGCACAAGCGCTTATCCGAGCAACTCGCCGAGCATAAGATAGTGCGTGAATATCACGCGCTCGTAAACGGTGGATTTTCTACCGACGAGGGCACTGTCGACCTTCCGATAGGAAGAAGTCAGACCGACAGAAAGAAAATGGCGGTCATAAGAGATAACCGAAAGAGCAGACGCGCAGTAACTCATTATAAGGTTTTAGAGCGCTTCGGCAGAATCTCATATCTTGCGCTAAGGCTCGAAACGGGACGTACTCACCAGATAAGAGTACACATGTCGGCTTTGGGGCATTCGCTTCTCGGTGACACCGTATACGGCGGTGGGCGCACCACCTTTGAAAAGAAGCACGCACCCTTGCTTTCCGGTCAATGCCTGCACGCAAAGAAGCTCTCGTTTACTCATCCCATAACGAATGTGGAAATGACCTTTGAATGCGACCTTCCAAAAGAATTTTCCTCGCTTTTAGAAATTCTCAGAAGCGAAAATAATTAAGAAATCCCCCGACTCTATCGGGGGATTTTACTTTATTCCGCTGCTTCCTCGGGCAAAGGCACCGGGGTATTCATTTCGGGCGGTGTCGAAGGCAGACTCGGTGTAGGCACACCTTCGTCAGGTGTGCTCGGCTCGGCAGGCTGATTTGGCTCTGTCGGCTCACTTGGTGGATTTTCGGACGCGCCTGTTTTTTCAAGCACTCTACCGCCTATCAAAATCGCGCTTGCATTCAAAAGCGGCTCAAAGCATTCGCTATAATCGACGGCATCAAAACGTACACCCTCGATATGTATAAATCGCGCGTAGTCATAGTTATAGGTGTCGAGTGGTCGCTCGTACGCGTCGTCACTCTGTGCCGCTACCAAGTAGGTATTATCTGCAAAGCCGACTATTAAAAGAGTATGATAATACCCGTCCTCTGTCCTTCCAAGCTGAATTACGTCACCGAGCATAGCCTCATACGGCATTATCTCTCGGCCAAAAGGTCCTACACCCTTATTTTGCGTTATGAAATTATAAAAGAATTCCACGCCCGTCCACGAAGCCGTCCTTGCCCCCTCGTCGAGATAGTACCAGCCGAAAACAGGGGTGAAATTCATCTGACAGCTACCTGCAAAGACGCATTGAGAGACAAAATTCGTACAGTTTCCGCCAAGCCCCGTATAATCGAAAAACAGAGGATTTCGCGAAAATGCCCACTTTCTTGCATAGTCTCTTGCCGCTATTCTGTTATACTCTTTTTGTAATAGCATTTCTTTCTCCCTTTCGTTTTTTATCATTATATGCAAAAAGGCAAGAATGGGTATAGCTGCACACAAAAAAACTGATAATGACTATAAGGTATTTATATCGCAAATAGGATATTTTTTTTAGAAAAGCATTGAAATTGACGACAAAATATGAGATAATGTATTCGTAATAATTTTCATACCGAAAGGATGAGTATCATGCAAAAAGAAGAAAGAAGAGTAGGTACGGTATCACGCGGTATCCGTTGTCCTATCATACGCGAGGGTGACGACCTCGCAGCTATCGTATCGGATAGCGTACTCGAAGCGGCAGAGGCAGAGGGATTTTCCCTTCGTGACCGCGACGTCATTTCACTTACAGAATCTATCGTAGCGCGCGCACAGGGCAACTACGCATCGGTAGAAGATATAGCAAAGGACGTACGCGCTAAATTGGGTGGCGGCACTGTCGGTGTCATATTCCCCATTTTGTCCCGTAACCGTTTCGCTATCTGCCTTCGCGGAATCGCAAAGGGTGCAAAGAAAATAGTTCTTATGCTCTCTTACCCCTCTGACGAGGTAGGAAACGAGCTTGTTTCTCTTGATAAATTAGACGAGGCGGGTGTAAACCCCTATTCCGACGTACTCACACTCGAGCGTTACCGTGAGCTTTTCGGCGTTAATAAGCACGAATTCACCGGTGTCGACTACGTAGAGTATTACGGAAATCTCGTTCGCGAATGCGGTGCTGAGGTAGAAATAATTTTCGCAAATCAGGCGAAGGCTATCCTCGACTACACCGACTGTGTTCTTACCTGTGATATACACACACGCGCTCGTACAAAGCGCATACTTCGTGCAGCAGGCGCGAAGGTGGTTTGCGGTCTTGACGATATTCTTAATGAATCCATCGACGGAAGCGGCTGTAACGAAAAGTACGGACTTCTCGGCTCGAACAAATCTACCGAGGATAAGATAAAGCTCTTCCCCCGCGAGTGTCAGGGACTTGTGCTTAACATTCAGAAGCGCATTCTTGAAAAGACGGGCAAGCACGTAGAGGTTATGGTCTACGGTGACGGCGCATTCAAGGACCCCAAGGGTAAGGTATGGGAGCTCGCAGACCCCGTTGTTTCCCCCGCATTTACCGACGGTCTTATAGGTACACCTAACGAGCTTAAGCTCAAGTACCTCGCAGATAACGATTATAAGGACCTTTCGGGCGAGGAGCTCAAAAAGGCTATTTCCGCAAGCATCAATGCAAAGAAGGAAAACCTCGTCGGCAATATGGCATCTCAGGGTACTACCCCGAGACAGCTCACCGACCTTATCGGTTCTCTTTGCGACCTCACCAGCGGCTCGGGTGACAAGGGTACTCCCGTAGTTCTGGTACAGGGCTATTTCGATAACTACACGGCAGAATAATAAAACATCAGTATATAAGGGAGGATTTTCAAATGCAGAACAATATACGTCCCGACAGCATGCAGCGCATTAACACCCCCGAGCTCGCCAATGCGTTCATCGACGAGCAGTTAAAGGAGATTCGCGCTCAGGTAGGCGATAAAAAGGTATTGCTCGCGCTTTCGGGCGGAGTAGACTCCTCTGTTGTTGCCGCTTTGCTCATTAAGGCGATAGGCAAAAACCTCGTTTGCGTCCACGTTAACCACGGTCTTATGAGAAAGGGCGAAAGCGAGCAGGTTATAGAGATTTTCGGCAAATCTCTTGATGCAAACCTTATTTATATAGACGCGTCCGACCGCTTCCTTAATCTCTTGAAGGACGTTTCCGACCCCGAAACGAAGAGAAAGATAATAGGCGGCGAATTTATAAACGTATTCGCAGAGGAAGCGAGAAAGCTCGACGGTGTTTCCTTCTTGGCACAGGGTACTATTTACCCCGACATTATTGAGAGCAAGGGTGTAAAGGCGCACCACAACGTAGGCGGTCTTCCCGAGGACCTCAACTTCGAGCTTGTAGAGCCCGTTAAGCTTCTCTATAAGGACGAGGTTAGAGTAGTTGGTGAAGCACTCGGTCTTCCTCACGCTATGGTTTACCGTCAGCCCTTCCCCGGTCCCGGTCTTGGTGTCCGTTGCCTTGGTGCAATCACCCGTGACCGTCTTGAAGCACTCCGTGAAGCAGACGCTATTCTTCGTGAAGAGTTTGATAAGTGCGGCCTTGCAGAAAAGGTATGGCAGTATTTCATTTCCGTGCCCGACTTCAAGAGTGTCGGCGTACGTGACGGAAAGAGATACGACGGCTGGCCCGCGATAATCCGCGCTGTCAATACCGTCGACGCTATGAGCGCGACAATAGAGGAAATCCCCTATCCCGTACTCCACAAAATAACCGACAGAATCACTCACGAGGTAGAGGGCATCAACAGAGTTGTGTTCGACCTCACACCGAAGCCTATCGGAACTATTGAGTGGGAGTGAGTTTTGCTATGCAAAACTCAACTATGATTGCCTGCGGCAAGTTATCAGTTATGATATGCTTCGCGTAGTTATGATGTGCCTTCGGCACAGTTTGAAGTTACAAGGCAATCATATCATAACGCTTGCATAGCAAGCTCATAACATTTGGCGAAGCCAAATTCACAACTCTAAACTAATAACTGAAAGCAAGGAGCTTGTTATGGCTGACAGTGTATTAAGGGCAAAATCCAAGGAATTTGCCAAAAACATTGTGTTTCTTTGCAGAAAGATGAAACAAAACGGCGTTGAAGGGGCTTTAATAAATCAGCTTCTGCGTTGTGGCACTTCCGTAGGTGCAAATGTTCATGAAGCACAATATGCACAGGGGACAAAGGACTTCATCTCAAAGTTTGAAATTGCACTTAAAGAATGTAATGAGAGCGAGTATTGGCTTGAGTTATTGCATGAAACAAACAGTATAAGCGAAGTGGAATTCAAAAGCTTTCAAAAGGAATGTATAGAGCTTCGTCGTATGCTTGTTTCATCGGTTACTACATTAAAGAACAAATAAGGTTTTTAGGTGGCCCCGAAACCTTATATATCAAGGGTTTTCGTTGCTCAAAGCGAGTTTTTGATACCGTTTTGATACCAAACAGAATAATAAACAACGGCAGAGGTGTAAAAGTCTCTGCCGTTGCCTTTTACAAAGGGTGCAGCATCACGCGGCACCCATATTTTTATATCAGTTCACACATTTTCAGAAAAAATATGTTATAATATAAAAAACTTTCAAAAATCATTACACACTTTCATTTTTTTCGGTACTACTATTTATGAAGGGCCTTTCAAAAACGCGAGGAAGGAGGCGAGTTATGGAACTTCAAAACAAACAGACGGTGAGAATACCGATGGACGATGACAAGATCGTTGAGCTGTATTGGGAACGCAATGAAAAAGCGATTGAGGAAACCGATTTCAAATACAAGAAGTATTTGTTTTCTATTGCCTACAATGTCGTTCACGATCGACTTGACTGCGAGGAGTGCTTGAATGATACATATCTTGGTGCGTGGAATGCAATTCCACCAACAAAGCCAAGTGTGTTGAAAGCATTTCTGACAACGATTACTCGAAGAATTGCTATCAAACGCTATCACAGCAATCTAAAGCAGAGCGTAATACCCTCTGAAATGACAGTATCATTATCGGAGCTTGAAGATTTTGTAGCCGGTGACGGAGATGTTGATTCGGAGTTTGATGCCGAAAGACTTGGGCGTGTCATCAGTGACTTTGTGCGCTCGCTTTTCGAGCGCAGACAATTCATATTTATGAGTCGGTACTACTTAGCCGATCCTATTGATACGATTGCAAGTGACTTGAGCTTGAGCCGTTCAATGGTAAACAAGGAGCTTGCCGCCATCAGAAGTGCCTTGAAAGAAAAACTTGAAAGTGAGGGTTATTCTATATGAAAAAGAAAGAATGGAATGAGGGTCTGAATCACCTTGATCCCGACCTTATTGAAAAACATATTGAACAAAAAGAAATGCTCAGAAAGAAAAAACAAAAATCGAAAGGAATATGGTTGCGTTTTGGAGCAATCGCAGCTTGCTTTTTGCTGATTGTAAGCGCGGTTATCGTTGTGCCTATGCTGCGAGAGGATGAACCTTCGTTCCAACTTCCAACCGATATTAACAACATTATTTGGAATACGGATATAGGGGATGCACCCGACAACAGTATAGAAGTACCTTTATGGGAAGGTTGGCGAGTGAATTCATATTCACTTTATCAAGAATTAGAAAAAGCGAATCCCGATCAATACTTTGCGTTGCATATATCTAAAACCTTTTGGGATGGTTTTGTTTACAACGGAAAAACTGTAGCTCAAATAAGACAAGAGAAAAAAGATAAATATAATCTTTTTGAAAAACTCGCTCAACTTCTGAAAGAGGGTGATGTACTAAAGTACGGTGAGTTAGTATACACAGTTGGAACCCCCGAAGGTGAAAAATGGGCAAAAGCGCTGTATGACGAAAGGATTGAATATTACGGAGAAGAACTTTTGTCGAAGTATATAGTGGACGGTGAATTTAACAAAGCTCAAGTCGAGGAAGATAGTTCAAATGCTATTGCTGAAGCAGAACAGTTAGAAATTATGGATGATGATGCTTACAAGGCTTATCACAGTAGCTACGTGGATGATACCGAAAAGGTTTTCTCTGAGTTGGGATTATGTACTATTGTTAAGAACAACAAATTGTTTGTTTTCATTCAAAAAGAAAAGCTTGCGAATCTTGATGTGGCAGATAAGGGTGGTTATACGTTAAGTCTTGCAAAGCGTAGAAATTACGAACACGAAGAAGGCGATATACCCACTTATGAAAACAAAGTACAAGGCTTTGCACTTGAAAAGATTGAATGTGAGACTTTTGATCATTCCTCTCGATTTGCAAAGACGGATGCAGAGTTGATTGATAAGATCAATGATTTGATCGTAGCAGGACAATTTGATACAGACAGAATTAGGATTTTGATAACAAGCAGCGAGGCATTATCCGAGGATGTTTTTAAGGATATGAATTGTGAAACAATCAACGTAACGAAAAAATATAAAACAAGTGCTTTTGCATGGTTGTCTGTTAAGTATGAGAATCTCAATCTTGAAGCGTTGAAGGAAATATCCAATATGACCACGGTTAAAACTATAAATATCTATTTGGAGATTGAAGTTCCGGATGTTGCAGGCTGAACTCTGATAATGGATAGCAAGCCGAAGCGATAAAATCAGTATGGAATAATGCTTCCTGGGAAAATGATGTTAGAGGAGAGATAATGCTCTCCTCTACAAAAAGTGCTAAAAATCAGTCATATTAAGTGACAGATCCAAGAATAAAATAAATAAACCGCCGATCATTAGACGACTACTACAAGGAAAGGAGGCACCTGATCGGGTGCCGCCTTTCAATATTTTATCCATACTGTAAACTTATAAAAAAACTCTGCAAACCTCTTGTATTTATTCTGATTTTATGGTATAATGGATATCGTAGGAAAACTGTGTTTTCCGGGTGGTATCATTGATACCATTTTGATACCGTTTTTTCGTAGACGCCATAGATAAAGCGGAAAAAGACGGTCAAATCCCCCGAAAAAACGCGCGGAAAGACCTGAATTCACTCGATATAATGCTAATTTAAGCGAGTGGGAATAATAAACAAAAATGCACCACGAAATCGTGGTGCATTTTTTATGTATGAAAGTCAAGTTTAATTTTATACAATAGTCTTTCTGAGCCACTCGAGTGTGCAGTTTACCATGTGCTTACCTGTTTCTACACTTGCTTCCTTAGCGCTCTCGGCAAACCATTCGGTGTTGCGCTCACAGCGGCTGAGGTCTACAAGCTCGGGATAAGTGCCCATCATAAGACTTGTTTCCCA
>JAZOOB010000005.1:0-8829 GCA_045654845.1 Eubacteriales bacterium
AGTGTTCTCGGAGAATACGGAACCAACTTCCTCTTTTTACGCGAGCCGCCTATGGAAAACCTGCCGCTTCTCAACTTAAATAACGGCTGGGGCGTATACTTTATCACCCTCGCCATTATCGCGTGCCTGCTTCTCTTCTTGTTACATATTCCATATATCATCAAGGATGCGAAAAAGAAAACTTTAGTTTACAATAAATAATTTTTAAAGCCCTCTGCCGAAAGCAGAGGGCTTCTCTTATCTTTTTGTTTTTTTATTTGGCTTGGAATAGCCTGATTTTACGCCCTCTCTTTTGGGGGCGGTTTTCTTTTGGGCGAGCTTTGGCTTTCTTTCGTCCTTTTTGCCGTAGGAAGAGGAAGGCTTTGTTTTTTTGACGGGTCTGCCTTTTTGTAAACTTTTGTTTGCCGATACGGGCTTTTTATTCTGTGCCGAATAGTCTCTTATAAGACATTCGGGGGAATTGCCTATAAGGTCTTCTCTGCCCGCGAGCTTTAATGCCTCTTTTACAAGCGCATAGTTTTCTCTCTTTTTGTACTGCAAAAGCGCTCTTTGCATCTGCTTTTCCTTATAGTCACGGCAGACGTAGACCGACTTTCCCGTCATCGGGTGTATTCCCGTATAGTAGATGACGGTGGAAATCGTTCCCGGTGTGGGATAGAAGTCCTGTACCTGCTCGGGCGAGAGGTTCCACTTCTTTAAAAAGAGTGCCATCTCTACCGCATCCTTCATAGTAGAGCCTGGGTGACTCGACATAAGATAGGGCACGAGATACTGTTCAAGTCCGTATTTTTCGCAAAGCTCGAAATACTTCTTTTTAAAGCGCTCATAGACGCATATCGGCGGCTTTCCCATATATGAAAGCACGTTATCCGAACAGTGCTCGGGCGCGACCTTCAGCTGTCCGCTTATATGATGGGAAACGAGCTGCTCAAAAAAGGCATCGTCCTTATCATACATAAGGTAGTCAAATCGGATACCGGAACGGATAAAGACCTTTTTTATCTTCGGTATTGCTTCTATCTTGGAAAGAAGCTCCATATATTCCTTATGGTCTACCACAAGATTCTTACAAGGCTTGGGCGCAAGGCACTTTCTTGTCGCACACACACCGTTTTTCTTTTGCTCTTCACAAGAAGGGTAACGGAAATTCGCCGTCGGGCCACCTACGTCGTGTATATAGCCCTTGAAGTCGGGAAGAGCCGTAATCTTTTTCGCCTCGGTCAAAACGCTTTCTTCACTTCTTGAGCGTACCTCCCTACCCTGATGGAAGGCGAGGGCGCAGAAGTTACAAGCACCGAAGCAGCCTCTGTTATGAGTTATAGAGAACTTGACCTCGCTTATAGCGGGTACACCGCCCTCTTTTTCATAGTCGGGATGATAATCTCTTGCATAAGGCAAGGAATATACCCAGTCGAGCTCCTCACGTTCAAGCGGGGGCATAGGCGGATTCTGCACCAGCATCTTATCGCCGTAATATTCGACTATCGCCTTTCCCTTCACCGAATCGGTATTCTTGTATTGCAGGGCAAATGCCTCGGCATATGCCTTTTTATCGGGTTTTAATACGTCGTAATCGCAGGTCTCTTCATAGTCGAAATGTATCTTTTCGCCCTTTTTGGCAAGATATACACACCCACGCACGTCGCGTATCTTCTTTATCGGCACGCCCTTTTCAAGCAATTCGGCAAGACGTATGAGTATTTTCTCTCCCATTCCGTAGGTGAGAATGTCCGCGCGACTATCGACGAGAATACTTCTTCTCACCGTGTCACTCCAATAATCGTAGTGAGCGAAACGACGAAGCGACGCTTCAAGACCACCGATGATTATCGGCACGTCACCGTATGCCTCTCTTATTCTGTTACAGTAAACAATAGTTGCTCTATCGGGGCGATTGCCCATTTTACCGCCTGCGGTATAGTAGTCGTAATTACGCTTTTTTTTGGAAACCGTGTAATGCGCTACCATAGAGTCGATATTTCCCGCAGTAACTAAAAAAGCGAGCTTCGGACGGCCAAAGCGCTTAAAATCCTCACAGCTCTTATAATCAGGCTGAGAAAGGATAGCGACGTTATACCCCTTCGCTTCAAGCACGCGGGATATAATAGAAACGCCAAAAGAGGGGTGGTCCACGTAGGAATCCCCCGTCACGTATACGAAATCGGGCGCATCCCAATTTCTCGCTTCCATATCCTTTCTATTTACAGGCAAAAAGGCTTCTCTTTCCATAATCTCTCCAAATAACGAAATACTCGCTAGTATTTAATAATACGGGGGATTTATTTTCCCCCGTATAAATCATATTGAAAAGCTATCCAGCTTTACCTCTGTCTGAGTAGAGGTATTCATATCACGAAGCTGAGCCACACCGCTCTCTACCTCGGAATCACCTATTATAAGGGTATATTCAGCGTTAAGCTTATTTGCATACTTCATCTGCGCTTTTAAGCTTCTGCCCATAACGTCGCACTCAACGTAAACACCGTTTCTACGAAGTCTTTCGGCTATTTCAAGCGCTTTTATTCCTGCTACATCGCCAAGTGAAGCAATATAAAGCTTCGGGCGTGCAACGTCGACCTTATCCAAGCCGAGCTGACGGAGAGCCAGAACTATTCTCGTGAGTCCCATAGCAAAGCCGATGCCAGAAAGTGCAGGCCCACCGAGTGACTCTACGAGTCCGTCATAGCGTCCACCACCGCAGACAGTGCTCTGCGCACCGATACCCTCTGCGATAAACTCAAACACAGTACCCGTATAGTAGTCAAGACCTCTTACGATAGTGGGGTCTATTTCGTAGGGGATATTCATAGCGTCAAGGCGCAGACAAAGGCTATCGAAGTTCGTCTTACATCTGTCGCAAAGGTGCTCAAGCGTCTTGGGCGCGCCCTTCGCTATATTCGAGCAGATGCTACTCTTACAGTCAAGCAGGCGAAGAGGATTCGTCTCCAAGCGCTTGTTACAGGTCTCGCAAAGCTCGTCCTTATACTTTGAGAAATAGGAAACGAGCGCGCTTCTGTACTGAGGACGGCACTCCTTACAGCCTATCGAGTTTATATGAAGCTTTACGTTATTAAGTCCGAGTCTTCTTATAACAGACGATGCAAGAGAGATAGAGGTCGCGTCAGCGGCAGGGGATTCACTACCGAACATCTCGGTACCAAACTGGAAGAACTCACGGCTTCTGCCCGCCTGAGGTGCTTCGTGACGGAAGCAGCTTATAATATAATAGTACTTCTGAGGCATAGTGTCTACACACTTACCGTGCTCGATAAGTGCGCGGGCAACCGAAGCTGTACCCTCGGGACGAAGCGAGATAGAACGGTTTTCGTCTCTGTCGGTGAAGGTATACATTTCCTTCTGCACGACGTCGGTGGTATCTCCGACACCTCGAACGAAGAGGTCGGTATTTTCAAAGGTAGGTGTTCTTATTTCGCCGAAGCCGTAATGCTCGGCTTCCTCTCTCATAATGCCTTCAATATAACGGAATAAGGGGGTCTCGTCAGGCAGGATATCCATCGTGCCTTTAATCTTCTGTATCATTTTTCTATCCTTTTCTTAGGTTTTATTTCTTATTTTGTTTCTTCGGTGTCAGAATGCGCTGAATCTAAAAGCTCTTTAAGTCTTTCTTCCTCACCGAGCCATTTAAGCATTCCAAGTACCGCTTCGAAGCCCGTCGCTATTCTATACTCCTTTGCCGACATATGCTTTGGCTTCTGCAAATGTCCCGAGTTCGACGCGCGACGGAAAACGTCCTGCTCGTCTTCGGTGAGCATATCCTTTATTTTCTCATAAAGCTTAGCCTGGGATGCGGCGTTTACATACTCGTTTGCAAGATTATGAAGCTCCTTCGAGCGAGAAAGTCCGCTCTTCACCGCGAGCGTCCTGACGTACAGACTATGTACCGAGTCACCGAGAAAGGCGAGCGCAAGCGAGCTTGGTAATTCGCTATGATTCACTTTTTCCATAGCCGTACCTCCGTTTCATTTTACAACACAAGTATATCATATATTTAAGTAATTATCAATATTTTTTAGTGAAAAAACGAGTCGAAAAAGCGCGCTATTACAAAAATATTGACATAAGGGATAAAAAATGGTATAATAAAAAGGTCTTTTGAGAAAAAGTCATATTCTTTTACAAACTTTTCAAAGGGGAAAAATTATGAGAGCAAAGAACTACGAGGTCTATGATATTAAGAACCTTAAGGATATGTTATACAAAAGCGTCGAGAAGTGGGACGGAAGAACTGCTTTTAAGGAAAAGAGAAACGGCGCTTACGAAAGTATTACGATAAACAAGTTTTTTGAGGACACCCGCGCGCTCGGCACAGAGCTTTTTTCTATGGGTCTTTCGGGCAAGCGCATTATCGTGACGGGCGAAAACTGTTATAACTGGGCAGTTTCCTATATGACTGTTGTATGCGGTCTCGGTGTCGTCGTACCCGTAGATAAGGAAATAAACGCGGAGGAAATAGCAAATATAGCAAGAATTTCCGAAGTGGCTGCCGTTATCTATTCAAAAAACACCGCACACAAGATAGAGAAGCTTGACCAAAACGTAAAACGTATATGCTTCGACGAGCTCCCCTCTCTTATTGAAAGCGGAAAGGAAAAGCTCGCGGCAGGCGAGTCTGGATATATTGATAGCGAGGTCGACGAAAACGTAGTCGCGGCTATCCTCTTCACCTCGGGAACTACGGGCGTTTCGAAGGGTGTTATGCTTTCGCATAAGAACATCTGCTTTAACCTTATGGAAATGTGCCAGATGATTTATATAGGCCCCGACGACACCTTCCTTTCGGTGCTTCCCTTACATCACGCATATGAATGCACCTGCGGATTTTTGTGTCAGATATACAGAGGCTCGACTATCGCATACTGCGAGGGTCTTAAATACATAACCCGTAATATGCAGGAAGTAAAGCCGACAATAATCCTCTGTGTTCCTCTGCTCATTGAAACTATGTATACGAAGATATGGAACAACATTCGCAAAAAGGGTATGGAAGCGAAGGTAAAGGCGGCTATGAAGCTGAGCAACGCCCTTTTAAAGACGGGTGTGGATATTCGTAAAAAGCTTTTTGCAGAAATACATAACACCTTTGGCGGCGAATTGCGTCTTATGATTTCGGGTGGCGCGGCTGTCGACCCGAAGATACTGAAGGAAATGAGAGCATTGGGCATTCTTACCGTACAGGGCTACGGTCTCACCGAATGCGCGCCTCTCGCGGCGGTAAATCGCGATAAGTTCTACTGTGATTCTGCGGCAGGCCTCGCTACCCCGAATGCGCAGCTCGATATCTGCGACGTATCCGAGGACGGAACCGGTGAAATTATATTCAAGGGCGACAACATAATGCTCGGCTACTATGAAAACAAGGAATTGACCGACGAGGTAATTAAGGACGGCTGGTTCTATACAGGCGATATAGGCTATCTCGACAAGAAGGGCTTCTTGCACATCACGGGAAGAAAGAAAAACGTTATAGTTACTAATAACGGAAAGAACATATTCCCAGAAGAGCTTGAAACCTATCTTGGAAGAAGTCCTTATATAAAGGAAAGCGTCGTTGTAGGTGTGTCAAGCGGTGATAAGCTCGACAGCTACGATATCGTCGCTATGATAGTGATAGACGAAGAGCGCTTCGACGAGGAATTCGGACGCGGTGCATACGATAAGGACAAGGTAAACGAGGTTATAAAGAGCGCAGTAGACGCGGTAAATCTAAACGTTCAGTCCTACAAGCACATAAACAAGTTCCTCATTCGCGATGAGGAATTCTCGAAGAATACCTCCCGCAAGATAAAGAGAATAGGTCTTACAGAAGAGGCAACACGTCTTTTGTCGGAAGAAAAATAAAAAAACGGTTCGGATAGATTTCTATCCGAGCTTTCTTATGTAATTTAATCGCACCACAATTCGCTCTTTCCTGTGGAAATAGCGTCTGCGCCCGCATTTATGGCGCATATTATCTCGTTTTTGGTTTCTATAAGTCCGCCTGCGATTATCGGAATGTCAAGTGAGCTCTTTACTCTACTGATGACCTTAGGCAAGAGCGCGGGCATTAATTCTATCATATCGGGCTTCGAGCTTTTTATAGTCTCTATCGTCGTGTCGATAGAACGCGAGTCTACTATAAAGAATCGCTGTACGGTACAAAGACCCTTTTCGCGCGCATTTCTTATAAGATTCACTCTCGTGCTGAGTATTCCGTCCACGTTCATTTTCTTGACGAATTCAATGCCAAGCGAATCCTTTCCTATACCGTCGACCAAGTCCATATGTATAAAAAGCTTCTTGTTTGCATTATGAACCCTTTCTACATCCTCGCCAAGACCGAAAATGTCGGCTGAAAGGTGAAATATAATATCAACGTCGGATTCTATCGCGCGCGTTAAATCTTCTCTGCTCTTTACCGCGGCAATAACGGGGGAATCACTGAAAAAATACATCTTTTTCTCCTTTTACAGATTTCTTTCCATATAATTAAAATGCAGAGTTATCTTTTTTTCTATATATTAGTTTACTATTTTTAGGCGCATTTGTCAACCGTTTGACAAAAAACAACTAAATAAAATTAATTTTTAAAAATCTATTGACAAGTTATTATCTTTGTGTTAGAATATGCAAGAACAATTCCTGTGAAGCCGTTAGAATCGCAAGAGACTGTCGGCGGAGGAAACTCTGGAGAATCTCGCAAGAGTGCCGAAGGTGCAAGGTCGCAAGGCCGAATCTCTCAGGCAAAAGGACAGAGCGGACATTCACTTTATTTTTGTTTGTCTGCCGTTATTATTCTTTAGAGGACTGCGTTCGCAGTTCTTTTTTCTTTTATTATTTATTTTTTTAGGAGGTCTAAGGATATGTTTGAATCTTTAGAAAAATTCTTGTTGCCTCTCGTATCGAAGGCAAACGCTTATTTATCTGACTACGTTTTGATATTCTTGCTTGTCGGCGTAGGTCTTCTCTTCACAATCACGACTCGCTTCGTTCAGGTTCGCTGCTTTGGCGAAGGATTGAAGCAGGTATTCGGAAACATGAAGCTCAAGGGCGGAAAAAACAAGAGCGGTCTTAGCTCCTTCCAGGCTCTCGCTACCGCTATCGCGGCTCAGGTCGGTACCGGTAATATCGTCGGTGCTTCGGGCGCTATTCTCATAGGCGGTCCCGGTGCTATCTTCTGGATGTGGATAATCGCTTTTCTCGGTATGGCTACCATTTATGCAGAGGCAGTTCTTGCACAGGAAACCAAAATTGCTGATGACAAGGGTAACATTCACGGTGGTCCCGTTTACTACATAAAGCGCGCCTTTGCGGGCGGATTTGGAAAGTTCCTCGCTGTGTTCTTCTCTATCGCTGCTATCCTTGCTCTCGGATTTATGGGAAGCATGGTACAGTCGAACTCTATCGCAGAGGTTACCTGTAAGGCAATCGGCGTAGATTACATGCAGTGGGGCTGGATAATCGGTATCGTACTCGCCGCTATCTCCGCTTTCATATTCATCGGTGGTGTTCAGAGAATCGCTTCTGTTACCGAAAAGCTCGTTCCCTTCATGGCAGGTCTTTTCCTCTTGGGTGGCGTTGCAATCCTCGTGTGCAGAATTCAGTATATCCCCGCGACCTTCGGTGCTATCTTTAAGTATGCATTCACTCCCGACGCTCTTATCGGTGGTGGTATCGGTTACGCGCTCAAGACGGCTATCAGCCAGGGTGCAAAGAGAGGTCTGTTCTCGAACGAGGCAGGTATGGGTTCTACCCCTCACGCTCACGCTCAGGCAAACGTAGCGAAGCCTCACGATCAGGGTGTGGCTGCTATGATTGGTGTGTTTATAGATACCTTCGTGGTTCTCACCATGACCGCTCTCGTAGTTATCTCTACTCTCTACGTAGGTGAAAACGGACTTCTTGCAAGCGCTGATTATAACGCGGCTATCGCAGAGGCAGGCATCATGAAGACGAACGCTATGCAGCTCGCTTACGGCAGCATAGTTAACACTACCGTCGGTAACGTATTCGTAGCAATCTGCTTGTTCTTCTTCGCATTCTCCACCATTATCGGTTGGAACTTCTTCGGTAAGATTAACGTACAGTACCTCTTCAAGAACTCCAAGGTAGCTACCGTAGTATACTCCGTTATCGCTATCGCATTCATCTTCCTCGGAACCACTCTTCAGAACGATCTCGTTTGGGAGCTTACCGACTTCTTCAACTACTTGATGGTTCTTCCTAACGCAATAGCACTTGTTGCTCTTGTAGGAATCGTTGCAAAATCCGCTAAAAACGCGAAGGCGAAAAAGAATTCGGTTGAACTTTAATCAAGTATCTTTTAAAGCATAATTAAATAATGAAAACGGAAGTGTTCATTCGCTTCCGTTTTTTTGTGTCAAAATATGCATAAAAAATGAATATATTCACTTCATGTATAAAGTTTTTATTTTTGTTTTTGCCAAAAAAATCGTATTGTTTTTTATAATTCAAGGTTTTTGGCATATTTTTTGTTCATATTGCATAAGTGTAAAGTGAAAAACGCATCAAAGGACGCAAAAAAGAAACGGAATTGTCGGTATTTTGGTGTCGCATCGCATATTCGCGAAAACAAACTTTTTGCAATCGGGTTAATTTCAGTTCAATATCCACCTATCGTAAGCTTTTATTTCACCGCCTTGCTACTTCATTTATACTTTTGCTATACAAAAAACTCCGCGCAGCAAACAACGCGGAGTTTTGGGCACATTTTTATTATGGAATACAAATTTTCATAGCAGATACTGCTTCAAAAACAGTTTTACGATGCTTTACCTCAATATGGCGTAGCTAAAAATCATTTTTCTTCCT
>JAZOOB010000006.1:0-2643 GCA_045654845.1 Eubacteriales bacterium
TGTCGTTGTATATCCCGCTGTCGTTATAAGTGAAACTACTTGGAAAAATGCGTGACGGAAGGATTCCTCTGCGGTATATTCCTGTGGAAATGCATCGATTCTCCACAAAAGACTGAAGAAAACGAGCGCGACGGCAGATGCTAAAATGAAGAAATAGGTTTTTAGCTCCTCGCTCTTCAATATAGCCTTTACCTTTCCTATAAGCAATAAATAGTAGAGGCTGAAGTTACAACCGAACAATACGAGGAATATAGCCACTACGTATTGTGAAAACGGGTTGAGAAGCTCCATGCTTCCGGGCAGGAAACCGAATCCACCCGTACCCGCGCAACCGAATGCGGTAAGAATACTAAAGAAAAATTGGTCGTTTTCATACCCTGCAATAGGCTCGTCGAACATAAGAACGATGACCTCAAGCACGGTCAAGCCGAGATAAATGAGGTAAAGAATCCTCGTGGTGACCTTCATCTTTGATACTATCTTACCCACCTGAGGACCCGGGCTCTCTGCGCGAAGAAGATGCATCGAAGACCCTTCATTACTCTCGGGGATAAATATCAACACGAATACGAGTATTCCCATACCGCCTATCCAGTGAGAAAAGATACGCCAGAAAAGCACCGAGCGTGAAAGGATGAAAATATCCGTAACAACACTTGCGCCCGTCGTGGTAAAGCCCGATATTATCTCGAAGAAAGCGTCTATATAATTCGGCATATCACCGCTTATAACGAAGGGCAAAGCACCAAAAAGCGCCATAACTATCCAAACCATAGCGGTAAGGGCGAACCCTTCTTTTTGATAGAGGGCTTCTCTTTTTGGCTTCGGAATCTGTAACAAAAATCCCAAAACCACGAGCATAAATATCGGCAGAACAAAAGCAAGCTTATGTCTTAAATCCTCTTTATAGATGAAGCTCACAAAAAGAGGCGCAAGCATCAGAATGCTTTCAAGAATCATAATTTTGCCGAGTATTTTTCCGAGTTTTTTATAGTTCATATTCTTGCCCCTTACTCGATGATATCCGTCAGGTCATCAAAGTTCTTGTGGGTGGTAACGACTATTACGTTATCGCCAAGCTGAATCGTCGCATTACCGTCGGGGATTATAACGGTCGTTCCTCTTATAATACACGCGATAAGACAGTTATCCTTTATATTCAACTCACGAAGCGGCTTATTGTAAAACTTCTCATCACGCTTTGCGAGGAATTCAAGCGCCTCAACCTTGTTACCGACAAGTCGGTAAAGAGTAAGCACGTTACTTCCTGTAGAATTTTCAAGCGCACGGATATAGCTTACAATTCGGTCTGCTACGATATTCTCGGGGGAAACCGTGTTTTTAATTCCAAGCTCGGAGAGCATGCCGTAAAGCTCGTTGCTCTTTATCTGGGTTATGGTCTTTCTTACGTTCATTTTGTTTGCAAACATAGAAACCACCATATTTTCCTCGTCTATATAGGTGAGCGCAACGAAAGCGTCCATGGCCTCAATGCCCTCTTCTATAAGGAGGTCGTGCTGTGTACCGTTTCCGTTTATGACGGTAACGCGCGGAAGCGTTTCTGCAAGAGACTCGGCTGTATGCTTATCACTTTCTATAAGCTTGATATTATATTTATTTTTGGACAGCTCGTCGGCAAGATAATAAGCAATCTTGCTACCGCCCACTATCATAATATTCTTTAACGGAAGTTTTACTATCTTTATTTCAGAAAGGAAATTACGAAGATGACGCGCCTCAGAGGTGAAATGTATTCTGTCTCCCTCTCGTATTATAAAGTTACCGGAAGGAATTATTACCTCTTCGCCTCTTTGAACCGCGCAGATAAGCACCCTCGTGTTTATCTTTTTAGCTATTGAAATAAGTGTTTCTCCAACAAGAGCGCAGCCCTTTTCGGCTACGATTTCCACCAAAAGAACTCTTCCCTTTGCAAATCTATCTACCTGTGCAATTTCGGGAAGGCTTATGAGATTGAAAATTTCGGTCGCGGTATCCTGCTCGGGATTTACTATCATAGAAATACCAAGCTCATCCTTCATCTCGAGTATCTGTCTTCTGTATTCGGGATTTCTTACGCGAGCGACGGTCTGCTTTGCGCCCAATTTCTTCGCCACAAGACAGGCGAATACGTTAAGCTCGTCGCTATGTGTAAGAAATATAGCCACGTCAGCGCCCTTCACTCCTGCTTCCTTCTGAATATCAGAAGAAGCTCCGTTTCCGACCACTCCTTGTACGTCATATCTCTCTATAAGGCTTTCAATTTTATTCTTATTCTCATCAATTATTGATATAGTATGACCTTCACCCGACAGATTCTTAAGTATAGTCGTGCCGGTTCTTCCAAGACCAATTATAACTATTTTCATATCAAAATCTCCAATTCAATGGGTATTTATCCACAATGCAATTATACCAAATACCGTCTTGTTTTTCAAGTAAATTTAACAATTTTAAGAATGATACCTATGTTTTTTGTTGTTATTTTCCAAACACTGTGAAAAGAAATTCCTCCAAAGCCGCTTTGCATCCTTCTTCGTCTTTAAAATAACTAAGACCGTGACGAGCGCCCTCTACCTCTATAAGTCGCTTATTTTTCGAGTTACTTGACGCGAATACTCTTCTGCTGAATTCGACGGGAACGAA
>JAZOOB010000007.1:0-9967 GCA_045654845.1 Eubacteriales bacterium
TATATTCCGAGGAAACAATCCTGTTTTCAAAATCAAATTCGGTATCCATAGCGCTTCCTTTCACTTACTTGCGAATTTTTTCAGAGCTTGTGTGATTATTTCTTCAAGCTCAAGCTGTGGGTCGATAGTTCTCAATACGTCGAGTATCTCACTTCTGTTATATCCAAGCACGGTGAGCGCATCGCACGCTTCAGAGAGCTTTCCGTTTTTCGCCTGTGCGCCGACTGTAGCTCTTTCTATCTTATTTGAGGAAATATCGGGCGTTCCGCTGACTGCATCCTTTGAAATTTTGTCCTTGAGCTCAAGCACTATTCTTGCCGCGGTTTTCGCGCCGATACCCGAGGCTTTTGCAAGTGCTCTTGAGTCCTCGGTGCATACCGCGTATGCGAATCTGTCGGGAGTATAGAGCGACAAAATTGACATAGATGCCTTTGGACCTACACCTGAAACGCTTGTAAGAAGCTTAAAGCATTCGAGCTCCTCGCTCGTGTAGAAGCCGTAGAGCTCTACCGCGTCCTCGCGCACCTGAAGGTGAGTGAGGAGCCTTACCTCGCGCCCTATTTCCCTTGAAATTTCATTGTAGGTATTCAGGCTTATATTCAGCTTATATCCGACGCCACACGCGTCTATTACCGCGAATGCAGAGTCGACGTAGACAAGCTCGCCTTTTATATGATAAAACATAAATTTCTCCTTTCGGTCAGGAAATTTTATCTTTTTTTGTTTTTCTTTTTTTAAGATATTCTATCGTTATTATAGCTACGAGCAGAGAAGCACCGCCAAGCGAAATCAAAGCGCCCGCTCGGTAGATTTTCGGCGCATAGCGCAATTCAAGCGTGTATTCACCCGTCGGTAAATCAAAGGCGAGTAGCGCATCAAGAGTTTCGTAGCCCTCGACCTTTTCACCGTTTGCGGTTATCTGCCAGCCTTTATCATAAGGGATTGTGGTCAAAATAACGTTTTGTCCATCGTTTACCTTGATGCTTCCTTTGAAATAATGCTCTTTGCATATCTCAATTTCATATGCAGATGACGAGAGCTTTTTATACACCTCGTCAAGTACATCTTCGTCAAGATAGTAGAAAAACTTGACGTGACGCATCATATAAATTCCGTCGGATGTCATTTTGAAGGAAAGCTCTGCCTTTTCGTCTTCGCTATATCTTCCGAGGTATACAAAGCCGTGGTTATCCTTTTCAAAGAGATTGCCTATGCCTTCACCGTTCAAAAGCATTTCAGCGCCCGTATAGTAGAAAGTGGGGAAATAAGCATATATCTCGTTATTTTTCACACCAGAAAAAGAGAAGGAAAGGATGGCGTCGGCACTTTCATCGATAGGATAAAACTTCGTTCTGCTCGTGGATTCCTTGCAGTTCGTTTTGATAATTTCCGCGTCTATCGGCTTATATAGAGAGATAAACTCATCAGAGCCTGTCATCGCGGTTATTAGCTTGTTAAGACGCTCAAACGGAGAGTCCGAGCTGAAATATTCACGTCCGTCCGACAGCACCTCTTCTTCGTTTTCTTCGGTTATTTCTCTGAACGAAAGGTAATTTACGTCAGAAGAAACACCGAATGCAAGCGGAAGCGCGTAGGGGTTTTCATATACCGAGGTTTTTTCGTCCTCGTATACCTTTTTGTATAATGAAGAAACCATTTTCTCATTGTCTGCCATTAAATACTTGATAGAAAGCAGAGAGTCCGCCATAACTGTCGAGCCCGTATACTGAGAAGAGTGGGACGCAGAATTGTATCCGAAAATTGAGATGAATTCTACAGTATCCTCATTGAGAGTGGAGGTAGAGCCCGAAAGCCCGCGATAACCTAAGGTATAAGAGTCGTTTACCTTTCTGTAATCGGTCTTTTCTACACGGTAGAACGGCGCACTCTCGTTTTCCTTTACGTAATCCATAGCGCCTTCCCATCGTTCCATATAGGATAGGTAGCTTTCTCTGTTTGAGATTACGACGTCGTAGTCGAGCGAAATAGTATTATATAAAGCGCCGATAAACATTTCAAGTGAAACAACGGCAAGCACAAAGCCCGAAAGCAAGCGGAATTTTAATCTTCTTTTGGAAATTACAAAGACTAAAAGCCCGTAATAAACGCAGATTATAGCCAAGCTTGCAAGTATAGTGACGAGTGAATTTACGTGCGAATATTCAAACGTATCGGAAAGCAGAAGGAAGAGTGAAAGAATTACGACTTGAAAGAAGAGTAGCTTTTTGTTCGCGTATCTTATTCCTTCAAAGCCCCTTGCCGCAATATACACCATAATAAAGGATAGCATATAGCTATATCTGTAATTGAGCCAGTTAGGAGCTTGGAAGCCGTGCCATACTAAGTCAAGAGTGTTTATAGAAAAGCTGAATATCAGTATAAGTGAAAGGAATATGACACATACCTTTTCACGCAAGGAAACTTTACTGTTTGTAAAGTATACAGGAATCAAGAAAAGTGTAATTATTCCACAGTAAACGTTTGGCAGACCCTCAGGACGCACAGTGTCATAAGAGCCGAATACGAATTTCGTAAGCAGGTCGAAAATATCGAATTTAGTCACGAATTCAAAGCTCGGGTCGGAGAAGGTGGTTTTGCCAAAGGTGAGGGAATAATATGCAGGGCACAGGATAATCGCCGATATCGCTATTGAAATAAATGAGAATAGAGCAATAGAGAAAAGCGAGCGAATAAAATGTAGCTTTTGCCCTTGCGGATTTCTTTCTTTTTCTGATCTTGAAAAATAGGAAAAGAAGAAATAAAGAAAAACGAAAATGCAGGTCATATATCCAATATAGTAATTAGACATAATAGCCCACGTAAGTGAGAATACGAAAAGCTTATATTTTCGCCTGCTTATAAGCTCGTCCACACCCAAAACGATGAGGGGAAGCATAAATACGTTATCCATCCACATCGTATTATGCTGCATAATGACGACGAAGGCAGAAAGCGCGTATACAGTCGAAAAGATTATAGTGGTCAGGTTTCTTGTCCTTGCTTTTCTTTTCAGCATATAGCCGAAGAAAAGACCACAAAGCCCTAACTTTGTCAGTATCATAGTAAATAGCGCTTCAAGAATACATTTCTTTGGAAAAAGCGCGACTATATATGAAAGCGGACTCGCCAGATAGTAGGCGTAGATTCCGAGAAATTCACCGCCCAGTGCGCGTGAAAAGGAATATAAAAGCGAAGAGTCGCCATAGATGAAGCTTCGAAGCGCTTCAAAAAAGTATACGTACTGTCCGTTCAAATCCAGCACCAGTACCGAGTTTTTTCCAAAGGGAAAAACTCCTATAGCGATATATACCAGTAGCATAATGGTAAACGGCAGTAAAAAGCAGAAGAGAAGAGGCTTTTTCAGTAGCGCCTTGAAGCTGTCCCGAAAGCTTCTTCGCTCACCGTTTTCGTTTTTGAAAAGCGAGCTGAAAAAGGAGGATAAGCTATGAAAAAGGCGGGAAAAATCATACTTAACCTTTTTCATTTTCTTCTTTGCCCAATACTTTTTTTATGAACTTTTCAGCTTTTAATCTGTCAGCGGTAATATCGCGTCCGCACCCCCGACAGACCATTCTCACGTCGCTTCCCGTCCTCATTATAATGAATTGAGACGCGCCGCAGGGGTGCTTCTTTTTTACTTCAACGATATCGCCGACGTTGAATTTTATGAAGCTCATTTTTTACCCTTTTTTCTCTTTTTTGCAGCCTTTTTTAAAAGCTCTTCCTGTTCTTCTTCCTTCTTTTCAAGGTCGATAAGTGATAATTCCTCTGCGCAGACGTCGCTCGAAACAGGAATAAATATGCTTTTGATTTTAGACGTAAAGTCTTCTTTTTGCTCTTTGTCCTTGTTTTTCTTAATCAGTACAAGTATTAGGATAAATGCGATAAGAGAAACAAGCGAAATTACAATACCTACTTTATAGCATTTGGGGAAATACTTCATAGTCACTTCGTAAGTTCCCGCTTGGCTCGGCAGGTCGAATGCCATAAGGCATTCAAGAGTTTCGTAGGTCTCTACCTTCTCGCCGTTTACCATTACGTTCCAGCCCTCATCATAGGGAATGGTGAACAAAACGGTATTGTTTTTGCCGTCGGATTCGATAGTACCCTTGATATAATCGTCAGAGAATTCCGTAATATTAAGATTTCCCTTTGAAATATCGGTCATCACCGAGGCAAGCTCTTCTTCGTCAATATAGCAGAAATAGGGAACATCTGCCGTAAGATAGAACTCGCCATACGCGTCGATATATACGTCTACCATAACCTTGTCGCCCTTCTTGTAGTTTCCAAGGTTAAGGATTATTGCAATATTTGCATTATTATCGTAGGGGTAAATATAGTCGCCGTCGGAGTCGCTCAAAAACTTCTCGTTTACCATTACTTTAATTTCTCTTGAATACTTGGTCGGGAAGAAGCAGTAGATATTTCCGTCTCTCGTTGCCGTGAGATTAAAGGTGATACAGGCAGAAGTGTCGCCTATTTCCGACTTGAACACGTAATGATTCCACAAGGAGTCCTCTTGAGTTACAGTGACGGTCTTTTCCATCGTATGCTCAATTCCCTCATAGACCGATACGTCCTTGCCCGAAACGGCAGACAAAATGGCATTCATTCTGTCGAAGGGAGACCAAAGCGTGTCTGCAAACTCGCTTTTTGCTACCCATTCGTATCTGTTCGTTTCCTCGTTCATAACGTATTCGTAGTCTACCAAATCGGTAGGCAGCTCAAAGGTTACGTCGTTTACAGAAGGAGACGAGGCAAATGCAAGGGAAAGCGCATAGGGGTTCTTATATACCTTTGTAAATTCGTCGGAATATACCTCGGTATAAAGGCTTGACGCGACCTCGTCGGGCTTTGTTATCAGATATTTAATGCCGAAAAACGAGTCTAAAACTGCATTACTGCCCTTATATTCGGTCCAGTGAGAATCCGCCTTTATTCCGAGCTTTGCGATGAATTTAACTACGTCTGCGTCGAGTGTGGACGTCGAGCTCGCAATTCCGTTTGTGTTAAGGACAAATCCGTCGGTCACGTTTCTCGTCTCGGTCTTTTCTGTGCGATAGAACTTGTCCTCTTCATTTTTCTCAATGAAATCTAATGCGCCGTCATACTTGTCGTAATAATCGTGATAAGAGTCGTAGCTTGAGATTACTACGTCGCCGTTCAGGCTCTTCGTATAGAATACGCCGTTTAAGAATACCTCTACACAGATAACCCCCACCATAATGAGAGCGAGCTTGTCTATTTTCGGTGAATAAGGCCTATGCTTTGACATGAGCATAAGGATAGCGCCGTATATCGCAAGGCAGAAGATAGAGAGCCACACACCGTTTAAATCGTCGAAGTATGCGAAGTCCTCGCCATCACGCAAGCAGGTGAGGTTTAACTTTTGAAGAATTACTACCAAAATAGCGGAAATAGCCGCAGAGCCGAGCACCCATTCGTAGCCAATCTCGCGTATAAGGGTGATAACCCTTCCCGCCAAGACGAGAAGCAAGAACGAGAACATAAAGCTGTATCGGTAGTTCAACCAGTTAGGAGCTTGGAATCCGTGCCATATCATATCAAGCGTGTTGATATTCATGCTTGCAAACAAAATCAAAATGAAGCACGCGGACGCCACCTTTTCCTGCCAGCTTATTTTTTTCGCAAGGAAATAAAGCGGTAGAAGAATTATAGACAGCACGCCCGAGTATACCCAAGGAAGTCCCTCGGGGCGAACAGTGTCGTAAGAGCCCGGGAATAACTTTGCAATAAAATCTATAAAGCTGAATTTCGACGTGAAGGCAAAGCTGGGGTCGGTAAATTCCGTTTTACCAAAGGTGAGGGAATAATAAGCAGGGATAAGCAGGATTGCCGCAATACCGATTCCAAGAACCGTATATAAGCCCATTCTCATAAGAGAACGGAGAAAATGTCTTTTTTCATTTAAAGGATTCGACGCCTTCGTGCCGAGATTAGCAAGAATGTAATAGAAATAATAAAGCGCGACGAAGATACAGGACATATAGCCTATATAGTAGTTAGACAGAAGCGTGAGTGCAAGAGTAATAACGTAGAGCGTCGGCTTTTTATATTTTACGAGTCTTTCAATGCCGAGTGTGAGAAGCGGCAAAAGAATCAATGCGTCTACCCACATCGTGTTGTGGTGCATAACGACGAAATAAGAGGAGAGGGCGTATAAGATAGAAAGGGCTACCGTCACCGATCTGTTACACTTTTGTGAGTTGTGCATATATACGCCAAAAGAAAGACCTGCCGAGCCGCACTTCAATACAAACATAAAAAACAGTGCTTCAAGAAGGTTGTCTTTCGGGAAGAGTGCCACTATATAAGAGAAGGGGCTCGCAAGATAGTAGGCGTATATTCCAAGGAATTCACCGCCAAGGCTTCTTCCAAAGGAATATAAAAAGGAGGACTCGCCAAAGATAGCAGAGCGCAAGGCGGCGAAAAACTGTACGTATTGCCCGTTAAGGTCCAAAACGAGTACAGAGCTTCTGCCAAAGGGGTAAACGTCCATTCTCACGTAAATGAGAAACAGAATGAACGCGGGAATAAAAAATGCCCATAATAAATAGGAATAGCTGCAATTTGAAAAGGCTGTATCTATTCTGTTAAAAAGCTTCGAAATGCTGAATTTCTCGTCATTTTTGACTAATACGTCTTTTTCTTGATTCTTTTCCGAATTCATAAAACTCTCCAACGGTTTTTTATATTTTATACTTTGATTTCTCTTAATACTTAAACGGGTTTTACAAAAAAGAGATTTTCTTTTTGCAGAGCAAAAAACTCAAAATTATATACACAATTATTATAACATAATAGGAAATAAAAGTAAATAGAAAAGTAGATTTTAATTTAGGCTTAAGACGTTTAATTTTTAAGAATAAGTGCTTTTCTATTATATTTTGCCAAAGGTATGACGTTTTAAATAAAATTTACTCAATTAACAAAATTTATTTGACTATTCGACCTTTTTATGATATAATACACTGGATATAGTATGTTTACTGTGTCGCCTATAAAACGTAATGCATAATAGTAAACTTTACGTCTTATTTTCTACGAGGTTTTAGTATGAGAATTTTAGGGATAGACCCTGGTTTTGCTATAGTCGGTTGGGGTATTATCGACAAGGTAGGAGCTACCCATCGTCCCGTGGCTTTCGGTGCGATAAGGACACCTGCCCACACCGATTTTGATAAAAGACTCGCTATGATATACGATGATATGAATCTCATTATAGAGAAGTATCAGCCGAACGAAATGGCGATAGAGGAGCTCTTTTTCAATAATAATACCACGACGGGCATCGCTGTTGCAGAGGCGAGAGGGGTAATTCTTCTCAGTGCCTTCCGTCACGGCGTAAAGACCTTTGAATACACGCCCTTACAGGTAAAGCAGGCGGTGGTCGGCTACGGCAGAGCGGAGAAAAATCAGGTAATATCTATGGTAACCTCGCTTTTGAAGCTGAAGGAAGCACCGAAGCCCGATGATACCGCAGACGCGCTTGCAATAGCACTTTGCCATGCACAGTCGTCAAATTCTCTTATGGCGAAATATTATAACAAATAACGGTAGGAACGTAAAATGTGGATAAGTGATAAATGGAAGGACTACGAGCTGACCGACACCTCGTCGGGTGATAGACTCGAAAAGTGGGGAAAATATACATTGGTAAGACCCGACCCACAGGTAATATGGAATAGCGAAAAGAAGAATCCGCTTTGGCAGAAGGCTGACGCGGTCTATACTCGCTCGAAGTCGGGTGGAGGCGCATGGAGCAGAAATAACCTTCCTGCAGAATGGACTGTCGACTATGAGGACCTCACCTTCAGAGTAAGACCTATGGGCTTCAAGCATACGGGTATCTTTCCCGAGCAGGCGACAAACTGGGATTGGTTTTCCGAGCTTATAAAGAATAGCAAAAGAGAGATAAGAGTCCTTAATTTGTTTGCATATACGGGATGCGCGACGGTAGCCGCGGCGAAAGCGGGCGCGAGCGTGTGCCACGTAGACGCTTCACGCGGAATGGTCGAGTCGGCTAAGGAAAACGCGCGCTTAAACGGACTTGCCGACGCACCTATAAGATATATAGTCGACGATTGCAAGAAGTTCGTCGAAAGAGAGATAAGACGCGGCAAGAAGTATGATGGAATAATTATGGACCCACCTTCCTACGGAAGAGGACCTACGGGCGAGGTATGGAAGATAGAGGAGAGCATTGACGATTTTGTCAAGCTCGTTTCCTCAGTGCTCAGTGACGAGCCCTTGTTCTTCTTGCTCAATTCCTACACCACAGGACTTTCAGCTTCTACTATGAAATATATAGCAGAATTAAGACTTGGGCAGAATAGAAATATGACCTGCGAATCAGACGAGCTTGGGCTCAGTGTAAAGGATAGCGGTCTTGCGCTTCCTTGTGGAAGCAGCGTAAGGTGCGTGTTTTCATAAGTTTATTTGATTTTTAGAGAGGAAGTAACGACTTTGGAAAAGTTCATTAAGACAGAAGCCTTATCATTCTCGTATCCCGCTGATGAGGAGATAAAGGGTGATAAAGTGATATTTGCCTTAAACGACGTTAATATAGATTTTGACAGTGGCGAATACGTCGCTGTTCTCGGTCATAACGGGTCGGGTAAATCCACCTTTGCCAAGCTACTCAATCTGATTATAATGCCTACGAAGGGCAGAGTTATCATTGACGGTGTTGACGTGACTGAAAACGGCGAGAATATAAGTGACGACGATATACTTGCGGTAAGGAAAAAGGTCGGTATGGTATTCCAGAATCCCGACAATCAGCTTGTCGCTAACGTGGTTGAAGAGGACGTAGCCTTCGGACCTGAAAACCTCGGAATTCCGAGAGAGGAAATAAGAAGACGCGTTGATGAAGCGCTCGAAACCGTAGGTATGTCCGCGTATGCAAATCATGCGCCTCATCGCCTTTCGGGTGGGCAGAAGCAGAGAATTGCTATCGCGGGAGTTATCGCTATGATGCCGAAGTGCATCATTTTGGACGAGTCTACCGCTATGCTCGACCCCTTGGGAAGAAAAGAGGTCATGAACACGGTAGAAAAGCTCAACAGAGAAAAGAATATTACCGTAATCCATATAACTCACTATATGGAGGAGGCTGTACGCGCAGACAGAGTAATAGTTATAAACGATTCAAGAGTTTATATGGACGGCACGCCTAAAGAGGTATTTTCCCGTATCGACGACTTGAAAAAGGTCGGACTTGAAGCGCCTCAGGGCACAGAGCTTATCTACGAGCTCAAAAAGCTTGGATATTCCTTGCCCGACGACTGCCTTTCTGTCGATGAATGTGTCGACGCCCTCTGTGACTTGATAGGAGGTGTCGATAGATGAATATATTAGAGCTTGAAAACGTCTCTTATATATACGGCGCAGATACCCCTTATGAAATAAGAGCCTTAGAAAATATCAATATCGGCTTTGAAAAAGGAAAGATAACGGGTCTTATAGGACATACGGGATCGGGAAAATCTACGCTCGTGCAGATGCTAAACGGACTCACAAAGCCGAGTAGCGGAAGAATTTTATTAAACGGCAAGGATATCTGGGAAAATCCGAAGAAAATAAGAGATATAAGATTCCGTGTCGGTCTTGTTATGCAGTACCCCGAATATCAGCTTTTCGATGATACTGTCAGATCGGATATAGGCTTTGCGCTTCGCAACATGGAGCTTTCCGAAGAGGAAATAGAGGAAAGAACCGATGAGGCTATGCGATTCGTAGGGCTTGACACCTCGCTTTATGAAAAATCTCCCTTCGAGATTTCGGGCGGGCAGAAGCGCCGCGTCGCTATCGCGGGAATAGTCGCGATGCGCCCCGAGGTCTTGGTATTAGACGAGCCTGCGGCAGGTCTTGACCCGAGGGGAAGAAAAGAGATACTCGGCAGACTTCGTGACTATCAGAGAGAAAGAAACGCGACGGTAAT
>JAZOOB010000008.1:0-7568 GCA_045654845.1 Eubacteriales bacterium
AGGCTACAAAGCTTTGAACGGCTCCGGTTATGCATTCATAATAAAGGATGGGGAGGCAAGCTTCCTCGCAGTCGTAAATGCAATAGGTGCTTGTAAGGTATACGATACAACAGGCGCAGACGTAACAGAGAATAGCCAAGCTATTTTGAATGAGGTTGGTGTAGCTGCAACACTCGACAACTTTGCCGACGCGGCAAACAAGATGATAGTAAAGGCTTATCCCGACGCGTCTGAAATTACAGACCTTAAGTTTACTTCATTTGGAAACGTAGTTCATTCAGCTTCGTTCAAAACTGGAGAGAATACCTACTATGCATTCTATTCTCGCCCCTTGACATACGAGGACAATGCAATGGCGATCTGCACTATCATCGACGAAAACGGTGTAATAGTCAGTCAGGATGTGAAGGAATTGCTCTTTGGTCACGGCATTGAATATTTCCCTGTATACAGCAAGTACGGTGATACAGCTTCTGCCGATTTCAAGGCTTGGGAAGGCAAGTTCGTAGGCGTTAAGCTTGATACAGTTTCTGACGAGCTTCTCGTTAGTGGCGCGACGGTTTCTTCTACCGCTGTAAAGCTTGCGACACAGGATGCATTCGCTGCATTCAATTCTATAAATAACGGAGGAGAACAGTAATGAAAAAGACGAAAACCTCATATCTTCTCAGCGGTACTCCTTCGGCACTCTTGGTGCTTGGAGCAGGATTTGTAATGGCATCCAGTGCAGACATTCGCGCAGCGCTCGGCATGGGCGCAGCAGTATTGCTCGCTTTGTTCTTGTCTGCTGTCGTAGTTTCTGCTTTGCACAAGGTAATTCCCGCGTATGCTAAAATGCCTGCATACCTTTTGATAATTACAGGCTTCGTTTCGCTTATATCTATGCTTATGGAAGCTCATTTCCCCGTAGTTGTAGATATGCTCGGCGTACACCTTGCGACCCTCTCGGTAAGCGCGGTAATTTATCGCGACGCAGAGGAGGTTGCAGACCATAACGGTGAAGCGACCTCTATGAAGACTGCATTGGTTACAGGTGCTTTCTTTACAGTAGTTATGATTCTTTGCGCTATTATCCGCGAAATCCTCGGTAATGCTTCCTTCTTCGGACAGGAAATAGCATTCCTTCAGGATTACAAGATCTCCGCGCTGGCGGGTGCATTCGGCGGTTATCTCGTGCTCGCAATAGTTATGGCTATCATCAACAAGGTGACAGGCTTGCACAATCATATTGAAAGCGAAGAGAAGGAGTGTGAGTAATAATGGATCTTAAGATTATATTTGGAATTCTCCTTGCGGGCATTCTTTCAAACAACTACGCGCTTCTTCATTTCCTTGGCACAGGCGCGGTGCTTGAAAACAAGCGTTCATCCAAGAGAGCCATCGTTCTCGGCTTGGGAACTACGGTAGTAATGATACTTTCCACCGCTATCACATGGCCCATTAACAAGTATCTTCTTGAAAAAGCACCCTATTTCCAGACTATGGCATTCGTTATCGTGGTTTTGGCGGTAGTAGAGCTTTTCCATCTCATAGCTAACAAGGCATTTGACAGCTTCTGCAAGGCAGATTTTGTAAAGTTTGCTATTAACGGTGCGGTTTTGGGTCTTTGTATCCACAACACCGAAATAGACTTTCTTACGGCTATCGTAACTGCAGCGGCTGTCGGCATAGGCTTTATGCTCACTATGACGCTTTTCGCAAAGCTCAGAGGCAAATGCGTTGACGAAGAGGCTATCCCCGCTTCCTTCCGCGGTCTTCCTATCTCGTTCTTGACGGCGGGAATGATCGTACTCGCATTGCTTTCCCTCAATTTTAAATTCTAATGAAAAAGAAGGATTTCATCCTCATCTCGATCGTACTTGTCGTAATACTCGCTTCGTTTTTGGTCATAAATCTGTTAAAAGAAGATGGCGCGTACGTGATAGTTCGCGTAGATGGACAAGAAGTAGCAAGATATAGCTTGGCAGAGGACGGTCAATATGAGCTTAACGGCGGAACTAACGTTCTTCGAATCGAAGACGGCAAGGCGTATCTCACAGACGCAAACTGTCCCGATCACCTATGCGTAAATCAAGGTAAGATCGACCAGACGGGTGAGACGATCACTTGCCTACCAAACCGCCTTACAGTCACAGTATACGGCACAGAAAAAGCCGACGTAGAGCTTGTAGGCTAAATCAAGAAAGGAGAGAATTATGGGCGCGAAAAAAGTAGCTTCTTTAAGCTTATGTATATCTCTTGCAATGATTCTTTCCTTTGTTGAAAGCCAGATTCCCGCGTTTGTCGCCATACCCGGAATTAAAGTAGGATTGCCCAATCTCGTTATGGTATATCTTCTATACCGAGTGGGTTGGCGTGAAACCGTCGTAGTAAGTCTTATAAGAATATTTCTCGTGTCCTTACTCTTTGGAAACCTACAGACTATGACCTTCAGTATAGCGGGTGCGCTTGTTAGCTTGTGCGCGATGATTCTGTTAAAGAAAACAAACTGGTTTTCCTGTGTCGCTGTAAGTATAGTCGGTGGCATTTCGCACAATGTAGGACAGATATTCGCCGCTTGCTTTTGGACAGGCACGGCAGAGATAGCGTACTATCTCCCCGTATTGCTTATAAGCGGTACTGTTTCAGGTGCTATCATCGGTATTATATCCGGAATGCTCGTGGAGCGCCTCAGAAAAGGGAAGCACTAAATTTAGCATTGAATATCAAAAAAGGGCGGAATAATTTCCGTCCTTTCTCTTTTGTTTTTATCGCTTGTTGTAGAGATCGACACTCATCGGTGATATGACAGTACGCAAGGCATTTTTTTGTTGAAAAGTGACAAAAATATGTTTTTGAGAAACAATAGTATTGACAGTTTATAACTAATAGTTTATAATTATATTAGCATTAAAATATGCAAAAAATGGGAACCACCCTAAAAAAACAGGAGAGAAGAAATGAAAAAGACATTAAGCTTAATTTTGTGCATCGTTATGTTGCTCGCTACCGCAAGTCTTTTTGCTTGTGCAGGCGAAGCAGACACCTACGAAATCGCAGTTGTTACTGACGTAGGACAGCTCATGGACAAGGGCTTTAACCAGGGTACTTGGGAAGGCGCTGAGGCATACGCTAAGGCAAACGGTAAGACCTACAAGTATTACCAGCCCGCTAACGGATCCGACGCTACCGACAACGACCGTATCGCAGCTATGAGACAGGCTATCACGAACGGCGCTAAGGTTATCGTTGCTCCCGGCTTCCTTCAGGCTACCGCAATGACCACCGTTGCTATCGAGAATCCCGAAGTTAAATTCGTATTCATCGACGGTTGGACCCTTACCGACGCAGAAGGTAAGGCTCTTCCTAACGTAACCGCAGTTGTTTACAAGGAACAGGAATCCGGTTACCTCGCAGGTTATGCAGCAGTTATGGACGGCTATACAAAGCTCGGCTACACCGGTGGTGGCGGCGGAACTAACCCCGCTTGTAACCGTTTCGGCTACGGCTTCGTTCAGGGTGCTGAAGCAGCAGCTAAGGACCTCGGTCTTGAAAAAGGTGCAGTAACCGTTAAGTATAGCTATCAGCATGGTGCAAGCTTCAGCGCTTCCGCAGAGCTTCAGGCACAGATCAACGGCTGGTACAGTGTTGGTACTGAAGTAGTATTCGCATGTGGCGGTTCTATGTTCGAGAGCGTTAAGGCAGCAGCAGAAGCTAACCCCGGCTCTAAGATCATAGGTGTTGACGTTGACCAGTCCTACGCTTCTGAGCTTGTTATCACAAGTGCAGTTAAGGGACTTAAGGAATCCGTTGCAAAGGTACTTGATCAGTACTATGCAGGCAAGTGGGATGCAGATCTCGCTGGTAAGACTCAGAACCTCGGTGCTTCCGACGATGCTACCGGTCTTCCGATCGCTACCTCCAGATTCGAGACCTTTACCGCTGACGCTTATAACGCACTCTTCGCAAGCATTAAGGACGGCACAGTTGTTCCTGATGCTACCGTTCCCGGCGACGCTAACAACGCTGAATGGCTCTCTGGCTTTGAGTACGTTGTAGTTGACTTTGAATAATTTATAATTCGTCGAAGTCTATAAACGTTAAATAATTCGGTGGCGGAGCTTTCCTTCGGGGGAGCTCCGCAAACGAAGATTTATAAAAAGAAAAAGGACGGATAATGTCCTTTCTTTTTCTTATCTGCATAAAAAGTGCAGGTACGAAAAAGAGAGAACATTTGAATTTATATAAAAGGAGCTCTTAAAATGAGTGAAATAGAAAAAAAGGAAGAGGTTGTCAAGGAAATAGCTACAGAATATCCTTACGTTATTGAAATGCGCAATATCACGAAGGAATTCCCCGGTATAATCGCCAACGACGACATCACCTTACAGCTCAAGCGAGGAGAGATACACGCACTACTCGGTGAAAACGGGGCAGGAAAGTCTACCCTTATGAGTGTGCTTTTCGGTCTTTATCAGCCCGAAAAAGGCGAGATTCGTAAAAACGGCAAGGTGGTCACCATAAAAGACCCTAACGACGCAAACGATCTCGGTATCGGAATGGTGCATCAGCACTTTAAGCTTGTCGACGTATTTACTGTGCTTGACAATATAATTCTCGGTGTAGAGCCTAACACGGCAGGATTCCTTCGCAAGAAGCAGGCGAGAGAAAAGGTTATTGAGCTCTCAAAAACCTACGGTCTTAACATAGATCCCGATGCTCTTGTAGAAAATATAACGGTAGGTATGCAGCAGCGCACTGAGATATTAAAGATGCTTTATCGAGATAACGAGATTCTTATCTTCGACGAGCCGACGGCGGTGCTCACCCCTCAGGAAATAGACGAGCTTATGAACGTCATGCGTGGGCTTGCAAAAGAGGGTAAGTCCATACTCTTTATCACTCACAAGCTGAATGAGATAATGGCGGTAGCAGACAGGTGTACCGTACTTCGCAAGGGTAAATATATAGGAACTGTAAATATCGCCGATACTACAAAGGAAGAGCTCTCAAACATGATGGTCGGACGCGACGTCAAGTTTGTAGTAGACAAGGAAGAAGCAAAGCCAAAGGAAACAGTGCTTGAAATTGAAAAGCTCTGTGTCAAGGGTGGACATGGAAAGAAGGACGCCGTACACGACGTCTCATTTAACGTGCGCGCAGGAGAGATAGTTTGTATTGCAGGTATCGACGGAAACGGACAGACCGAGTTCGTACACGCGCTTACAGGACTTTCAAAGGTAGAAAGCGGTAAAATAAAGCTCCTTTCGGAAGATATAACCAATAAGAGCATCAGATACAGAAATACACACGGAATGAGCCATATTCCCGAGGATAGACACAAGCATGGACTCGTCCTCGATTATTCACTTGAAGAAAATATGGTTCTTCAAAGATACTTTGAGCCTAGGTTCCAGAAAAACGGATTTATTAACTTCGATGCCGTTCGTTCCTATGCAGACGATCTTATTGAGCGCTTTGACGTCCGATCGGGACAGGGCGCTATTACGACCTCTCGCTCTATGTCGGGAGGAAATCAGCAGAAGGCTATCGTTGCGCGTGAAATGGACCGCGACCATAAGCTGCTCGTAGCGGTTCAGCCCACACGAGGACTCGACGTCGGCGCTATCGAATATATCCATAAGCAGATAGTAAATTCAAGAGACAGTGGCACTGCAGTGCTTCTCGTTTCGCTCGAGCTTGAAGAGGTAATGAGCCTTTCCGACAGAATTCTCGTAATGTATGAGGGTGAGATAGTCGGTGAGCTTGATCCAAAGACCACTACGGTACAGGAACTCGGACTTTATATGGCAGGCGCAAAGCGTCAACAGAGAGAGGAGGTAACAGAATGAAAAAACGATTCAATTTGCTTCTTGAAAAAGAAGGTACAAAATCGGTTATCTCGTCGTTACTCTGTATAGTTGCAGGCATATTCGTCGGCTGGATCGTGCTTCTCATTTTGGCGCTTACCTCGGACAAGATCCCTCTCTCAAATGCATTCAGAGGACTCAGCATAATACTCGCAGGCCCCTTCGCGAGTGGTGGCGCACGAAACGTCGCGTTCGTTCTCGGTGATATGCTTTTCGAGTCTGCGCCCTTGCTTCTCACTGGTCTTTCGGTTGCCATAGCCTTTAAAACGGGTCTATTCAATATAGGCGCACCGGGTCAGTACCTTATGGGCGCTATGGGCTCGGTAATCGTCGCTCTTTCTATCCCTTCGACGCCAAAAACGGCATTCTGGATCTGGTTACTCGCGCTTCTTGCCGGTATGGCATGTGGAATGATATGGGGACTTATCCCCGGTATATTCAAGGCGTTTTTAAACGTAAACGAGGTTATCGTCTGCATTATGACGAACTGGATAGCGGCGAACGTCGTAAGCTGGGTATTTGCAAACAACAAGCAATTTATCAATACCGCAGGCGGCAAAACCGCATATACACTACCTACAACGGCAAACGGTGTATCCACACCGAAGCTCGGACTCAATAAAATTTTCCCAGGCTCTAATATCGATATAGGTATTTTTATAGCAATTCTAATTGCAATAGCAATATATATTCTTATGAACAAGACTACTCTTGGATATGAGCTCAAGGCTTGTGGTCATAATAAGAATGCGGCAAAATATGCGGGTATGAACGAAAAACGCAACATAATGCTTTCTATGGCTATTGCAGGCGGTCTGGCGGCTATCGGCGCTTCGCTCTATTACTTGAACGGTGGAGCAGAGCTTGCTTGGAACACCTACGGCAAATTGCCCGATACCGGCTTTAACGGAATCCCCGTAGCGCTTCTTGCGAGCAATAACCCTGTCGGTGTAATATTTAGCTCGGTATTCCTTCGCTATATAGACAAGGGCGGCTACAACCTCGCGGGCTTTACTGCCTACAACGAATACGTTTCCGACCTCATTATTGCGCTTATAATCTACTTTGCAGGCTTCTCGAAGCTTATCAAGGACCTTCTTTCAAGACGCAAGGCGGCAAGGGTATCTGAGGCTGTCGTAATCGAAAGCAGAGAAGACTATGCCGAGACTACGGTAGAAGATAAGGAGGAAGACAAATGACCTTTCTTATTCAACAGACCTTAATTTACACTATTCCTCTTATTATAGTTGCTCTTGCAGGTGTATTTGCAGAGCGAAGCGGTATAATAAACATCGCTCTTGACGGTATGATGATCTTCGGATCGTTTACGGGCGCACTTTCAGTATACATTATGCAGAAGGGCGATATGTTCGGTGGAAACACGCAGATGATGTTCATTGTCGCTATGATAATTTCCGCTTTGTTTGGCGCACTGTTCTCACTGTTATTATCATTTTCCGCCATTAATCTTAAGGCAGATCAGACGATAGGCGGCACGGCATTAAACCTTCTTGCTCCTGCGGTTACACTCTTTATCGTAAAGATATTCTTTATGCAGGACAAGCTTGAAATGCCGAAGAGCCTTAAATTTGTAATATTCAACGACGATATAAGCGCACCTCTCAAGCCATTTTTTGACAAGATGTATATTTCGACTTATATCGTTATTGCGCTTTTCATTATTCTTTCGATTTTCCTTTACAAAACGAAATGCGGTCT
>JAZOOB010000009.1:0-2485 GCA_045654845.1 Eubacteriales bacterium
AAATTCCTCCAAAGCCGCTTTGCATCCTTCTTCGTCTTTAAAATAACTAAGACCGTGACGAGCGCCCTCTACCTCTATAAGTCGCTTATTTTTCGAGTTACTTGACGCGAATACTCTTCTGCTGAATTCGACGGGAACGAAATCGTCTGCAACACCGTGCAAAAGTAATAACGGAAGCTCGGATTTCTTCACCTCTTCCTCTGCATTTACGTCCCAAAAGCCGAAGCCTGCAAGCGATTTTGCAAATATATTTGACGTATATAAAAACGGAAAAGGCTTCATACGATAATCGCGAAGAAGGACGTGAGTGAACTCGTCTGCCGCCGAGGTGAAACCGCAATCTGCAATAACACCGACTACGTTTTTGGGAAGCTCCAATCCCGATGCCATCAAAACGGTAGATGCGCCCATAGAAATTCCCTCTATAACTATCTTCACGTTTTCTCCGTAAAGGTCGATAGCGTAATTTACCCAAGAGAGCACGTCATATCTTTCCTTTACGCCGAAGGTCGTATACTTTCCCTCACTTTCTCCGTGAGCGCGCTGGTCGACCAAAAGAACGTCGTAACCCTTTTCGTAATATATATTCACAATACAGGAAAAATCGAAAAATGAAACGCTTGTCCATCCGTGAAACATTATGATAACGTTGTCGTTATCTTCTTTCGCTTTGAAAAGACGCGCGCTAAGCTTCAGGTCATCGTACGAGGTAATGCTAACGCGCTCCTTTGTGTTGGATATGATCCAATCCATTCCTTCGCTTATCCTATCACAATAGGGCGAGTAGGTTTTACTCTTCTTTGCCTTCATTATAGCCTTTTCTCTATCTAATCTGCGCCCCGAAATAGCGTATTTGAAGAAAAAGAAGGATATAACGAATATAATTATAAGAAGTGCCAAAATAACTACACCTATATAAATAAGGGCTTTCATTTTAGTCTTTACCTTTCTTCAATTTCTATTAGGAATTATACCATTTATTTCCCCACAAAGTCAATAAAATATTGTAGTCTATTGCATTTTTCGTATTTTCGTGATAAAATACGAGATAAAGGCGGTGAAATTTATGCAGATAGGAAACGATTGGGATAATTACATAGGAGAGGAATTCTCAAAGGACTATTACAAGAGATTACGCGTGTTCTTGAAAAATGAATATGCGACCCAAAGAGTTTATCCCGATATGTACGATATATTTAACGCGTTGAAATACACGCCTTTTTCGTCGGTTAAGGCAATTATTTTAGGGCAGGACCCGTATCACGGCATAGGTCAGGCGCACGGCTTCTGCTTTTCGGTAAAGGAAGGGGTAAAAATCCCGCCCTCCTTACAGAATATCTATAAGGAAATGTCCGACGACTTAAATATTGAAATAACTACGAAAAACGGAACGCTTACGGAATGGGCGAAGGAAGGCGTGCTTCTTTTAAACACCACCCTTACCGTACGAGAGGGGCGTCCTCTCAGTCACGTAAAGCAGGGGTGGGAAACCTTCACCGACGCTGTAATAAAGAGCTTAAATGAAAAAAATGAGCCTGTCGTATTCATTCTCTGGGGCTCAAATGCGAGAAGCAAAAAACAGCTTATAACCAATAAAAAGCATTTAATACTTGAAGCGCCTCATCCAAGTCCGCTTTCCGCCTATAACGGCTTTTTTGGCTGTAAGCACTTCTCTTTAACCAACAGATTTCTTGAAAAGAACGGAATGTCCCCTATAAACTGGGGCGCAATAAATAATACTTAATAAAAAAAGACGGTCAAGCCGTCTTTTTTATTATTTTGTAATGAAGAAATACGCAAGGATCACTACGGAAAGTATTATGCGATACCAGCCGAAGCTCTCGAAGCTGTGGCGCTTTACAAAATCCATAAGGAATCTGATAGCCGCAAGCGATACTAAAAATGCCACAACAATGCCTATGACCAAAATCATTATTTCGTCAGTGGAAATTGCCACACCGGATTTTATAAACTTATATACCTTCAAAACCGATGCGCCAAGCATAACTGGAATAGCCATAAAGAATGAAAATTCGGCAGAAGCGACGCGCGAAACGCCCGAAAGCATACCGCCTATTATGGTAGAGCCTGAACGAGAGGTACCTGGGATAAGCGAAAGCACCTGAAAGGAACCGATTTTGAGAGCATCTACAAAGGTCAGATCATCAACACTCTCTCTTTTGAATTCCTTACCTTTTTTTGCACGCTCTATTATAATGAACAAAATACCGTAGACGAGTAAGGCAATTGCGACTACGAGGAAATTATAAAAATGCGTATCAAACCAATCGTCAAGCAAAACACCGAATATTGCAGCAGGAATTGCGCCTACTATGACCTTTGCCCACAAAAGAAGCGTAGACACATTCTCGCGTCGTGATTTCTTTTTGGAAAGAGGATTCAGCTTGTTGAAATACAGAAACGCCACGGCAAGAATTGAGCCAAGCTGAATTACTACCATAAACATTTCCTTAAACTCTTCGCT
>JAZOOB010000010.1:0-2357 GCA_045654845.1 Eubacteriales bacterium
CAAGATCAAGGTGATAGAAGGTAGCTATATCAGCAAAGCGGTTCTGAAGAACTTCTTCTTCGGTAAGCGCTCTGTCATACATACGGATAGCATAAATAGCTACGCCACCGGTGTTACCAATTACGTCGCTGTCACTCGAGAGATCGTTTCCGGGCATCCAGAGAAGACCGTCCTCGCGGAGTCTGCCAAAGTACTCGCTGCCGAGCACTACGTCCCCGTAGTAGAGCTTAACGTCTGCTTTGCCCGCATAATAGCTATTTGCGCCCGATGCGTCATTATCGCCTGCGGGAATGGTTTTGGTAAGTATATCGCTTACTACAGTATAGGAATAAGGAACGCCTACTATTTCTTCGGGCTTTACAAGATAGCTCTTATAGTTATAGTTAGGATCGCTTGTAGTTCTTTCCGGCGCGTCTATCTTTGCGGCAGGAAACTCGGGATTGAACTGCCAACCGGCGTGGGCGTTATACAGGCTGCCGAGATTTACGGTTTTGCCCCAAGAAGCATTGGCAACGTCTCTTACTGTAAAGTATTGTGTAAGGGAGTAGCCGCTTGCGCCGAAGTGCCAAGAGTCAGTGGTAAACTCGAAGAAGGACACCTTTGCAACCGTAGTGCCTCTGTGACCCTGATAGTTGTTATACGCAGAGTTAGAGGCTTTGTTCGCGTCGTGGTCTGTTCTGTTGTTTACCGACATAACCATCTGAATCGTGTGGTCTTTGCCCGTGTTTACATCAGGCAGATTAAGCCAAGTGTTCGCGTACTGGGGAGCGTTGAGCGCTTTTCCCGTTGTGAGAAGCGTATTAGCGTGAGTGCTTCTGTTGAATTCCGTGGCAGCTCCGCCCGCAGTCGCAAAATATCCTACCTGATGCCAAGGGCTGCAGATGAAGCCCTCGCCAAAACGCAAGGTGTTACCTGCTACGACGGAGATCTTTCCGTCAGCGGTGAGAAGCGCAGGATCGCTCTCTGTAGGATACAGAGAAAGATTGCCGTTCACCGTCTTATAGTACACACCGTATGTACCTAACGAGTAGAGTTCTGTGCCGGTGTTTATCTTTACGTATTTCTGAAGCTCTTCGTTTGCTCCCTTGTCGGCATACGCCTCGCCGTCAGCCATAATATTGAGCCAAGCGTCAGTGTTGTTCGCCTCAGATGCCTCTAAAAAGCTGAGGTGTGAGTAAAGACCGTCCTGCACGTACAGGTCGTCATAGTTGTAATCAGACACGGGGGCTGCCGCCTCTGCACCGATCGAAAGTGTCATCGCAGGCATTACGGAAAGAACCATAAGAATTGCCAAAACGAGACTAAAAGCTCTCTTTTTCATCACAAAATCTCCTTTAAAGTTAATAAATTCAGATAATTACACTTATAACATTATATACTAATTATATACCTGTTTATGTTTTTTGTCAAGGGCTTCGTTTTTCTTTTTTCAGCGCGCGTTCTTCCCTTTCTTTTTGCTTCAGACTGTGAAGGCGCAGAGAAAAGGCACTGCATCTATAAGATACAGTGCCCTTTGCCGTTATTTTTTAAAAATAAGTAGTGCAAAATCCTTTACCCTTGCGGCGACTTCGCGAAGGTCGCGCGCGGTCTGTCCTCTGTATGAGCGAAGGTCGGCAGAGACGCCGTAGGCGTCGATTCCCATTTTCTTTGCTATATAGAGCGCGCGATACAAATGATATTTCTGAGTTACTATTATAACGCTTTCAGCGCCGAATTCCTCTTTTGCCCGATAGACGCTTTCGAAGGTGGAAAAGCCCTCGTCGTCAGAAAGGATATCCTCGCCCACAGCACCCAAGTCTATCGCGAATTTACGCATAGCGCCCACCTCGTTATAGCTTGCGCCCGAATTGTCGCCACTCATAAGAAGAAAGGCACCGTCCGACAAAAGATAAATATCCGTCGCGACAGTCACTCTGTCGGCAAGCATATCGCTCGGACTACCGTCGGGGCGCAATCCGCAGCCAAGCGTGAGAATATAATCCGCGTCGAGCTCTGCCGCCTCTTCCTTCGAAAGAATTCTTCCCTTCGTGCTTGCCACTACAACCGAGTTTATGCAAACAATAGTTAGCAAGCCCGCCAGCAGCAACGCGGTGGCAATTTTTATAAGTTTCTTAATTCTTTTCATAGTTTATCATTCATTGTTTATTTTGTATTCGTAGCCGTCGCTTTCGCTGAGGATTATTCCGTCTGCGCCCGCCTGAATGACGGTGAGCGTACCGTCGTCTTTCGGCAAATCTATTGCGAGAGTATTTCCGTCGACGAATTCGGTGTCGGTCTTTTTTCCGTCAACGCGCACAGAAGAAAACTCAGTGAAGCCGCAACCGAGAAGATAGAGCCTTTCGCCTACGGGCGAGGTG
>JAZOOB010000011.1:0-2560 GCA_045654845.1 Eubacteriales bacterium
TGGAAAATTGGAAGGTCGTTTATAGTGAATCTCATTCGACAGACGACGTAGACGTAGCTATGTATATAGAAAGAATGATAAATGAAGCATCCTTTCGTTATCGATTCGCATATTCATATGAATCCGACGGCGAGGAGCGTGATGTTACTCTGACTGCTGACTATGCAGAGATAGACGCGCAAAGCGAGGAAAAGCTTTACGTCGATATGTTTACAATAGAAAAAGAAGAAAACAATATAGACGGAACACTGCTAGGATGTGTAGAAGAATATTCACCGATACTTATTCTTGGAAACAGCTTCATCAGCACTTCTAATATAGGTATCATTTTGAAGGAAATGCTTGAAGCAAATGCGAAGGGATGCCGTGTCGAAGCAATATCCAGAGGAAGTGCACATATAGGCACATATATAGAGGACAACGATATTCTTAACCGCATACATGGGGGTACGTACAGCGCAGTATTTATCTGCGGCCTTTACACCATGTACCAAGTAACCAATCTTGAAACACTCAAAAAGGCGTGCGATCAGTCGGGAACCACTCTCGTTATATTCCCCGCGCATAATGAAGACACAAGTGTGATAGCGTCAGCTCAAAGCAAGTTTCCCTCTCTCGTATGTCTAAACTGGAAAGCAGAGCTTGATGCCCTTATTGATATCGGCATTGACCGTTGGGACCTCTGCATAGACGATTCATTCGATCATAGCAAGCCACTTGCAGGCTACGTAGGGGCGCATATGATCTATCGCGCTATGTACGGAGAGGCACCTGCCGAATCAATGAGATATATACTGAGCCAAGATTACATTGACAAGATTCTCGGGGACTATGCCTACGAAGGATACAAACACATTCTAAACGGAAATAAAATAACGTATTTTGACCAAGCCGCTGATTAGTGACCTATGTTTTATGTCGTCGCTGACCTTTTCGATTGGCGGTGCCGTTTTTCAAAATCTATTGAAAGCATAAAAATAATGTGGTATACTAAAGGCGTATAACACCATATTGAAATACAATTTTATAGGAGGCTAACATGAATCGTTTAAATGGTAAAGTAGCAATTGTTACCGGAGGTAATTCCGGTGTTGGCGCGGCGACCGCAATTAAGTTTGCCGCAGAGGGTGCGAAGGTAGTAATCACCGCGCGCCGTGAAGCACCTCTTCTTGAGGTAGCTGAAAAGATTCGCGCGGCAGGTGGAGAGGTACTTCCCGTCGTCAGCGATATTTCCAAGGCAGAGGATGCAAAGAAGGTCCTCTCAGCTACTCTTGAAGCATTCGGTAAGGTGGATATTCTTATTAACAATGCAGGTGTTCTTGACGAGGGATTGAAGGCTATCGACAGCTTCTCCGACGAGGATATGAACCGCGTCATCGACATCAACACCAAGGGTACTATGTGTATGATGCGCGAAATATCTGCAGAGATGGCGAAGACGGGCTACGGCTCTATCGTCAACGTAGCGTCGGTCGCAGGCGTTATGGGCTGCGGTGGCGCTGCATACGTAGCATCAAAGGCGGCACTTATCGGTATTACCCGTCACACTGCGCTTCGCTTCGTAGGTACAAACGTACGTTGTAACGCTATCTGCCCCGGCACGATAGTTACCCCCATGGTAGCAGATATGAACCCTGCTAAGCTCGATATGAACATTTTCGGCCAGATGATGAAGCATAACGACTTGAAGGTCCAGCCCTGTATGCCCGACGACGTGGCAAATATGCTTCTCTTCTTCGCGTCTGACGAGTCGAGAGCTATCACAGGACAGACTATCGTCACCGACTTCGGCTCTACCTTATAATTTGCAAATGCCATCAAAAAAGCACTTCGGCTTCGAAGTGCTTTTATTTTTTTCTAAAAACCTTGACAAAAACAATACTTCGTGATATGATGTATTATGTGAGGGGAGGTATATTATGGATATACAGTTGAAACGCGGGCTGCTCGACGTATGCGTCTTGGCGGCTATAAAAAACGAGGATTCCTACGGGTACAAGATAATCAAGGACGTAAAGCCTTATATCGAAATGTCGGAATCCACTCTATACACGATTTTAAAACGATTGGAAGCGGCAAAAATGCTCACAGTTCACACGTCAGAGCACGACGGCAGGCTTCGTAAATATTATCACATTACAGGGGCAGGGCTTTTTCGCATCGAGGACTTTAAAAACGAATGGCGAGAGGTAATGTCAATTTATCAATTTGTAGCGGAAGGGGACGAAAGTGATGACTAAAGGGGAATTTCTTACACAGCTAAGGCAAGGCTTATCAGGATTGCCACAAGACGATATAGAAGAGCGCTTGGGATTCTTTTCCGAAATGATAGACGATAGAATTGAAGAAGGTCTTTCGGAAGAAGAAGCGGTATCGCAGATAGGAACGGTAAACGAGATAGCTTCCCAGATAATATCCGATATTCCTCTTTCTAAATTAGTTAAGGAAAGAATAAAGCCGAAGAAAAAGCTTTCTGCGTGGGAAATCGTCCTTATAATACTCGGCTCGCCTATCTGGGTTTCTCTGCTCATTGCCGCGTTTGCCGTGCTTCTTTCTCTTT
>JAZOOB010000012.1:0-3096 GCA_045654845.1 Eubacteriales bacterium
CTTCCGATTCAAATTGATGGTAGGTATTTCCTACGTAATCCTCTTCTGGTTCTTCTCTAAGATTGCGAACTCATTTATGGGTCCCGAGGACTTCGGAGACGTTACGGTACGAATAATTCCTAAGCACTTTACACTGGGAACTTATAAGGCGATTTTCGTAGATAACAACTATTTTGACGCATTTATAAACACGACGCTTCTGGCGGTTTCCTGTGCGCTGCTTCAGACCTTCGTTTCCTGCCTTGTCGGATACGGTCTTGCTAAGTTTAAGTTCAAGGGTAACAAGCTCGTGCTTGCCTTGGTTATTCTTACGATGATAGTTCCTCACGACACCTTGAAGCTTGCATTTACTATGCACTTCAGATATTTCGATATCGGTGGCTTGCAGGGCGCAGGAATCCCCGGTTTGTTTGAGCTGTTGTCCGGTAAAACCTTTAGCTTGTTGAACACGTTCTCGCCCTTGCTGATCATCTCAGCGACAGGCCTTGCGTTCAAGAACGGTCTTTATATATTCATGATGAGACAGTTCTTCCGTGGCGTTCCTGACGAGCTTGAGGAATCGGCATACGTTGACGGTTCGGGTGTTATGCACACCTTCTTCAAGATTATTATTCCGCTTTCCGTGCCTATGATGATAACAATCTTCTTGTTCTCATTCTCTTGGCAGTGGACGGATAACTTCTACGTTGAAATGTTCCTTCCTACCTCGAACAAGTACGTGCTTATGCCTGATATCGTAGAGATTCCGACCTCCCTCGTAACTAACTACGCAGGACAGTCGCTCTACTACACGGCTATAAGAAATACCGCAGGTATTATGATTATATTCCCGCTCGTTATAGTTTACCTCTTCTGCCAGAAGTATCTGGTACAGGGTATCGAGCGCTCGGGTATAGTTGGTTAATAAAAAACCGCATAAACCTAAAATGGCTCTGCTTTTGCAGAGCCATTTTTTTAATGCAATTGAAAATATGAAACAAACGATTAAAATAAAAAAGGCATATACGTAGCGTGTGAAAACGCTTCATAAATGCCTTTTAAATTTTGTTTAAATTTCTATTGCCTTTGCATATTCATTTTTTGGAATAGGGCAGGTATAACCGTCAGCGGCAGAAATTTCGAATTCTGCTTTCGCCTTTTTGAGAATCTCATCATTTTCATATAGGTCTATTGCCGTAGCGGCAAGCACTAAAGCGGCTGTCAACAGACCCTTATGACCTATGGAGGTTTTTCCACAGGAGACGATCTGCCACGAATGTCCGGGAGCAGATGAGGGGTAGCAAGCGCTGTTTATCTGGGCGGTTGGCGTCTGCCACGATACGTCGCCCACGTCGGTAGATCCGGCCTCAAATACGTATCCAGAATAGTAAGGCATAAGAAAGTCGTTCATAGCCTTTTTGCCGTCCTCGGTCAGCTTTTTCACCTCTGCTTTTGCAGAAGGATCCATCTTTGCGGCTATTCCGGGGATCGTGCCGTGGTCATTGTAGGTCGACTTTAATTTGCTCGCATATTCAAGCTCGGCGTCGGTATACTCGGGAAGCTCGATCTGCTTATAGTTTTCGTACAAGAGAGCCTCTAAGGTGTGATTGGGGACGGTGTTTGAGCAGCCGTCTATGAAAATCTTTTCATAGCTTGTTTCCGTCATCATAGCCGCACCGTCTGCGATCTTGTCTACCCTTGCCTGAAGCTCGAGAGCGTCCTTTACAAGTATAGAGCGTACCATATACAGCACACTTGCATTTGCTTGTACGACGTTCGGAGACGCGCCACCACCGTCAATGATAGAGTAGTGTATACGGGCATCATCCTTGGTATGTTCTCTCAAATATTGGACACCTATATTCATAAGCTCAAGGGCGTCAAGTGCGCTTCTTCCGTCCTCGGGATCGCCCGCCGCGTGAGATGACACACCCTTGAATTTATAGAGCGTCTGTATGCAAGAATTGCACGTGCCCGTTATTACCTCGTTGGTGTCACCGGGATGCCAGGTCAAAGCACAGTCAAGCTCGCGCCATATGCCTTCCTTCGCCATAAATGCTTTTCCCGCTCCGCCCTCTTCACCGGGCGTACCGTAGAAGATTACAGTGCCGCTTTTTTTCGTGCTTTCAAGATAGCATTTTATTCCGTAGGCGGCGGCAAGAGCGCCTGCGCCGAGCATATTATGACCGCAGCCATGCCCTGCGCCACCCTTGCACAGCTCTATATGCTCGGTAGCACCGCCAAGCTGCGAAAGCCCCGAAAGAGCATCATATTCGCCCAAGATTCCTATAATCGGTCTACCTTGACCGTATTTGCCGAGAAAAGCGGTTTTTATGCCGCATACGTCTCTTTCTACGGTAAAGCCAAGCTCAGACAACATTTTACAGTAGCTTTCGGTTGCGAAAAATTCCTTCAATGAAAGCTCGGGATGTTCCCATATAGTGTCCGATAATTCAAAGAACTTCTCGGCGGATTTTTTTATTTCTGCCAAAGCAGACTGTTTTTGTGAATTCATCTTAAAGTACCTTGCTCAAAAAATCCTTAAGTCTAGGGTTTTTCGGATTGTTAAATACGTCCTCGGGATTTCCTTCTTCAGCGATATTTCCATCATTTACAAACAGTATACGGTCGGAAACCTCGCGTGCAAATCCCATTTCGTGTGTAACGATTACCATTGTCATGCCGTCATTTGCGAGATCTTTCATAAGGTCAAGAACCTCGCCTATCATCTCGGGGTCAAGTGCTGACGTCGGCTCGTCGAAGAGCATAACGTCGGGCTCCATGGCAAGTGCGCGAACGATAGCGATACGCTGCTTTTGTCCTCCAGAAAGAGTAGAGGGATATGCATCTGCTTTTTCCTCAAGTCCTATTCTGCAAAGGAGCTGTATAGCCTTTTCTTCTGCTCTTTCCTTGACGGATGCATAGGTTTCGGTAATTTCCTTTTTTGCTATCTTATCCTTTTTAAAGAGGTTTTTCAAGGAGATCAAGGTGTTTTCCCACTTCAATTTACGAATGTTGGCGCATCCGATTTTAATGGGGGCGAGCGTAATATTTTCTTTGACGGTCTTATTGTTAAAGAGATTGAACTGCTGGAAAACCATTCCCATTTTCTGTCGA
>JAZOOB010000013.1:0-1823 GCA_045654845.1 Eubacteriales bacterium
CTGTCCGCCGAGGTCGTATTCTCCGTCGGGCATACCCCCTGCGCGTGTGCAGTCGGTTATAAGAATCATTTTCTCACCCTTTAGCTTGGCGACTATCGAGTAAAGACCTGCGTTTATATGGAAGGTGTCGGCTATAATCTCGACAGAAACGTTGTCAGACGCGAGTGCCGCGCCGACTACCCCAGGATTTCTGTGAGCGAGCGCTGACATGGCGTTAAAAAGGTGTGTCGCGTGGTTTACACCGTCCTTTACGGCACTCACGGCTTCTTCAAAGCTCGCGTCGGAATGTCCCATAGAGATGAGAACGTCCTTTTCTTTTGCAAGTCTTTTTATACATTTATGTCCTTCGTCCATTTCGGGCGCGAGGGTTACGGATTTAATGACGTCTGAGTTTTCTATTATAAAGCTTGCATCGGGCGGAAGAATGTTTTCCTCAGCCTGCGCGCCCTTCTTTTTGGGATTTATAAAAGGGCCTTCAGCGTGGACCCCGATTATTTCAGCTCCACCCCAGCTCGCACTTTCCGCTTTAAGAGAGCGTACGGCATTAAGAGAAGCAACTATTTCGTCCATAGAGACAGTCATAGTCGTGGGAAGAAATGCGGTGACTCCGTTTTTCGCTACACCGTATGCCATTTTTCTGATGCCTTCGGGCTTTCCGTCACTCGTGTCCTCGGAAAGATACCCGTGAATATGTATGTCGATAAGTCCAGGCGCGACGTAATTTCCTTTTGCGTCAATGATATGCGCGTTTTCGGGCACTTCGTCGACAATGCCGACGATTTTTCCGTCGCTTTCATCAAAGGCGAGCGCCTTGTCATATACGACAGAATCAGGCAAAATTATCCTTCCGCTTACTATATAAGTCAATGCCATAACCAAAGCTCCTTACAGTCTTTTTCCTTACAATCAGTATATCAAAGGGGCATAATTTTTTCAACAATAGTGGCTTATTTAAAAGAAAAGTAGCCCAAATCAAATATTTAGAGCAAACACAAAGCAAATATATAAAAAACGGCAAGCCGAAGCTTGCCGTTTTGGCAAAAAAGAATTTGTGATTTTTTCGGCATTTGTTTGCTTGCTGAAAATTTTTTGCCCCCTCTTTTTATTTGACCCTTCTTGTGATATAATATAGAAAAGAATGGCGAGAAAAGAGCTTGCCTTCGGCTTCAAAAGAAGGGGGGGTTAATTAATATGAAAACCGAAAAGGGAAATTTAGTGAATAGAAACAAAAGCAGCCTCTTTAAAAAGCGGCATTACGTTTCGATGCTTAAGAGGACGGTAGAATACTGCACCTTGTGGTTTGGATATAAAACAAAGCCGTTTTTGTTTGAGAGCGTAAACAAGGATGGCGAGCTGATGATTATATATCCGGGGAGAGGGGGTCGCCGATATGCCATCTTCTATGATTATATGCAGTTCAAGAGAGTTTTTGGGCATCTGGACTTTGAGGGACAGGAAGCATATGCCATGTTCCTGAGCGCGCACGAGATGTATCATTACTATCAAATGCGCCAGCTTAGCTCCAAGAATCCACAGGCGCCGCAGTGGGTGCTTGATGAGTGGAGAGAAAATAATGAAAATCCACAGTTCCCCGAGGATTGTTCCATTTTGGAGTTTTACTTACAGCCAATGGAGCTTGATGCGGAGCTTTTTGCCTACACCTTTGTGGCAGACCACCTTGGCGTGCGCGTGAATTTAAACGATATTGATGACAACTACATAGATGTATTGGAGAAGCGGTATATAAAGCTTTTCGACGAGACCAGCGAAGAGCTGTTTCCGAAGGATTGATTTTAAAAAGAAAAATGCGAAGTCGGAGGCCA
>JAZOOB010000014.1:0-8547 GCA_045654845.1 Eubacteriales bacterium
CTCACAGGCAGCTTTACTATCTAAAATAAAAAAATGCCGTCAAATGACGGCATTTTTTCACTTATGATATTTTTTATTGTTTATTATCGCAAACGCGCGATAAAGCGCCTCTAAAAGTATAACTCTCATAAGCTGATGGGGGAAGGTCAGATTTGATACAGAGAGCTTATAGTCGCACTTCGCCTTTACCGTATCACAAAGACCGTGAGAGCTTCCTATTATAAGGCAGATTTTCCCCTTGTCGTCGGATGCTCGTCTTATTATTTCAGCGAGCTTTACAGAATCTGGGGCGTGTCCCTCTACACATAAGGCTATTTTATATGCCCCCTGCGGAATTTTTGAAAGTATCTTTTCGCCTTCAAGGGCAAGGGCGTTTGCTACCTGCGTTTTATCGTCCTCGTCTGCAATACGGCATTCCTTTATATTTATATTGTTCACCGTGCAGAATTGAGACAAGCGCTTTTCGTATTCGGAGACACTATCCTTAAAATGAGAGGAGAGCGCGCCTACTGATATAATAGTCAGTTGTACCATTACTTTATTTTTCTGCTTTCTATGTAGTATCTCTTGTCACGCGCAAGACCCATAGAAAAGGTCTTTCTCGGGAGTGCACCGTCGCGCTTTACGGCAGGGAAGAGGTCGCGCTTTTCCATTCCGTCGAATAAAAAGCCTATCGCATTTTCCGATTTTGTAACACTGTAAAGCGAGTCTACGCCGTGAATATAGTCTATCTTACATTCGGGGTGCACTTTTATATAGTTATCGAGGAAGGTTTGCAACGTGCCCACAGTGAGTGTGTGACTTCCGTGAGCGAAAATTATATCTTCTTCCTTGCCGTCAAAAATGCAAGTGACCTTTTGCATAGGATAGATTTTATTGTTTTCGTCGCGCTCACAGTCCTTTGCATAAGACGAAAGCTCGTTAAACAGCGCTTCATTGTCCGCGCCGAATATCGCGCGATATATAGGCTCGAATTCAAGCGAGGTGTCGTGAATGTTCGTCACTTCGACAAGAGCATATCTTGCGGGGTGATTTTTCGCTTCTTCACCTAATTTTTCTTTTAAGGATTCATAATGAGCCTTTGCCGTAGCGAGCGAATGGTTTCCGTCGCCAACCGCAAAGAGAAGCGGATTTTCTTCATCGCCTGCAAGACGAGCTAAAGCCGACTGTATATCAGAAATAGTTTTTTCGTCTACAAAATAAGCATCGACCTTTCCGCCACCAAGCATTAGCTCAAAGCTGTAAGCCACCTTAAAGTCGCCCTTTTTCGTAGCGAGAGGCTCTATTACCGTCTTTTCAATATCATCTATCAGGAGCATAACGTGGGGGAGCTCGATTTCGGCATTTTTTCTTACCTCTACTCTCGGAGGAATACGCTCTAAAACAGTGCCCTCTGTCGCTCTTATGAGAGACGTCGCGCATTTACTGTAATCGTAGGAGTCAAGGTCTATTTTTCCTATAATTCCGAGACGGAGCTTGCCCTGTGAGTCGACTCTTTCGAGGTAGATCATGCTGTCGTCGTGCGACTCAAGAATATTGTCAAGATATTTTTTCATATCGGAATTTATTTTTTCGATACGCGAGTTTCGTCCGTCCTCTAAATATATTTCAGGCAAAACGAGGTTCAAGGCGGAAGGGCAATTTCCTACGAAGCGCGTGACCTCATTCCAATATTCGCCCTCGCTTGTAAACTGGTCGCAGGCGATTACCGCCCATTTTTCGCCGTCTACTTTGTTGAAGTCGGGCAAAAGTATATCTGCTTTTTCCAAATATGTCTTCATTTTACAATCCTTTTTTTTCGAGATGATAGTATATAAAAATTCAATATAGAAACAATAAGAAACGGGAAACAGAATAAAAGATTATATAAGGTTTTTTATTATGTATTCCCGAGCATTATAAAGGGGATACGCTATGATAAAAACCGATATGCCTATTGGCCTTATAGAAGAACTGACAAAGGACAAGACGGCGATGAGAAGCTACGCCGCCCTTAGCGAGAAAGAACGGCAAAGAATTCTTGTACGAGCAAAGAAAGCGCGCACGAAAGAGGAGATGGGGGTAATCGTCATGTCCCTTTCGGATAGGATAAGCGCGGTAGAGTATCAGTAAAAAAGCCTTATATAATGCGTCGGTATGACCGTGGGTTGACAAGCGGTCATGCCGATTTTTTATTTGATTCTTGCGAGCTTTTTAAGTCCCAATTCAAGTGCGTCGCAGAGCGCGTCTACGTCCTCTTTTTCGTTGTTGTGAGAAAAGCTTACGCGAATACTGCAATCAGCCTCTGCCTTCGATAGTCCAAACGAGATAAGCGAGCTTGAAATATGTGCATCGTGAGAAGAGCACGCAGATCCGCTTGATACGTATATTCCCATAGACGAAAGATGATTGAGCATTACCTCGCTCTTTATATTCGGCATAGTGAGATTTATTATATGAGGTGCGTGCTTTTCGGGAAGGACGGGCTTGATTTCAGAAAGAACCTCGCTATCTTCTATACGAGAAAGAAGATATTCGCGCAAGGATTTCGTCTTTTCTATATGTAAAGATAGGTTGTCGCGACAGTATTTACAGGCAGAGGCAAATGCCGCTATCCCAGGCACGTTTTCAGTGCCCGAGCGGAAGCCGTTTTCCTGACCGCCACCGAGGATCATTCCCGTGATGCCCTTTTTCGTTATAAGCTCGCGGTCTATCCAAAGCGCGCCCAAGCCCTTCGGACCTTCTATTTTATGCGAGCTTATGGTGAGCATATTTATGCCGAGTGTTTTTACACTGAAAGGAACCTTCATATAAGATTGCGTCGCGTCACAATGGAGAACACAGTCCTTGCATTTTCTCTTTATGAGCTTGGAAACTGCGCCTATATCGTATAGAGCGCCCGTTTCGTTATTGACCATCATCATAGTCACTAAAACAGTGTTGTCGGTAAGCTCTTTTTCAAGCACTTCCATATCGAGACGACCGTCCTTTGTCGGTATTCTCGCGATGGAAAATCCTTTTTTCTCAAGAGTGTCGAGGGGCGCGTCTACCGACGCGTGCTCACCTGCCGTAGTTATTATTTTTGCACCTTTAAGGTATCGTTCTTTGGAATAAGCGCGTCCGAAAATAGCGAGGTTGTTCGCTTCGCTACCGCAAGAGGTGAAGACGAGCGTGCCGTCAGTCGCCCCTATCGAACGGATAAGGGTAGCTCTTGATTCGTTCATTATATCCTCTGCGCGCTTTCCTCTCGCGTGTCTTGAAGACGGGTTTCCGTAATTTTCTTCGGATACCTCTAAATAGGTTTTGAGAGCCTGCTCGCAGATTTTTGTCGTCGCGCTGTTGTCAAGATATATTTCTTTATTCATATCAGTTAAACTTAAAATTTTCTATTACCTTGTATACGTAGTCGAGATTAGAGTCGAAGGGGATTTTTCCCGTCACGCTCTCTTCGTTTAATGCGGTGTAGGTGAATGTGTAGAGATATACGCCACGAATAGCGAACAACTGCATAAATTTGTACTGCTGTCCGTTGTATTCGGCAGAATAGGTGTAACAAGCCGCATCTGCATTTCCGAGCTTTGTAGCTACGCCCTCTTCGATAACCTCAAAGTTTTCAAAGATGGAGGAGAACTGAGAAACGCGATTGTCCCAATATTCTTTTATAGTGTTTTCCTTCGGTACTTCATAGGTCACGCTGACACTTGAACGGTCGACAGAGGAGACGTATGCAGAGGTTATTCCCGTCGACATATCCACAGTCCATGCCTCAGGCACAAAAAGCGAATACTCTTTGCTTATTTCGGGGTCGGATGCGAGCTTCATTCCTGTGGGAACCTCGTCCTCGCCGTTTTTAGAACAGCCACAAAGAAGAGTGGCAAAAAGACAGATAATAAGTAAAACAGATAATACCTTTTTCATTTTTATATCTCCATTCAAATTATTTCAGAAAAATCACAAGAAGCGAGCGAAAGCAGGAGCTTTTCTGCATTTTCAATGTCGCTTGTAGCCACTATTTCCGCGCTTGTAGTGGGATTTTCGCAGGGAATATTAATTCCGCCTACCATAACGCCCTCACCCGCCGTCTGTACCACAGAAAGCTCTGATGAGCCGTAGTTTGATATCTCGGTCTGCATAGGTATATTAAGCTCGTCCGCCTTTTTTGAAATAAAGCTGGTCAACTTTTCGTGGCAGATAACGCTCTTGTCCTTTATAAGAAGTATAGGGCCGTTTCCGATTTCAGCACCCTTTGACTTGTTTTCAGCGCTATTGCTCAGGGAAAGGTCAATACATATAGCCATATCGGGCGAGATTGCTCTCGAAATCGGCTTTATGCCTCTGTTTCCTACCAGCTTTTGTGTTGAGAATACGAAATAGAGGTCGTCTTCATTATCCTTTACCGCCATACAGACAGAAAGGAGAATATATGCGCCAACTCTTCCGTCAAGTGCGCTTCCTACGAGCTTATCGTTTTTGAGCGTATCAATTTCATCCGACAAAAAGAAGCAGTCACCGACAGAAACAGACTCTTCGGCATCGAGCTTGTCCTTTGCCCCTACGTCAATATAAAGTGAATTGTAGGAGATCTTGTCGTTTGCGTTTTCGGGCACTATAATACCCAAAGTTCCGTTTGCAAAACAGACTTTCTTATAAGAAATCGAATTTGCGTCAAGATTTCCGACAGGCGAAAATCTTATATTTCCGTTTCCCTCTACGTTCGTGACTATAAAGCCCGACTTGTCCATATGAGAAAAGAGCATAACCTTTTTAGGATTTTTCTTTTTGCCCTTTTTTATTGCGACGACGTTTTTAAGATTATCTACGTAGACCTCGTCTGCAAAAGAAGAAATCTTTTCACAGATAAACGCGCCTATATTATCCTCGTAGCCCACACAGCCGTCCTTTTTTGCGAGCTCTTTTAGTAAATCCATATTCATACAATTATTCCTTACCTTCCTTTAGTAAGTCAAAATCTCTTATAATGAGATATATAAGTTCTTCTATCGCAGAGTAGTCACGAAGGTCGGATACACAGCTCGCGCTATGCAGATACCTCGTCGGCGCGCTTATCGCAAGCGTGCGACAGCCCTTGCCCGACCTGTGAATAGACGAGGAGTCGTTTCCGCCCGACACGTATTCCTTTATCTGTACAGGAACTTCGTTCTTATATCGTAAAGCAAAGTTTACAAAATCTCTGTTATATATCGTGCTTCGGTCGAGCAATGAAATCGCACCGCCGTGTCCAAGCTTCGCCACCTTGTCACGCGCTTTTACACCGCAGATGTCAGCGACAGCGGTAGTCTCTACGCCTATCGCATAGTCGGGTGTAAGCGTGTTTGAAGCAACAAGTGCGCCCGATAGTCCGGTTTCCTCTCTTGTGGTAAAGCAAAAGGCTATATTGAAATCGCGAAGCGTTCTTTCCTTTGCAAGTCTCTTTATTAAAAGAATGAGTATAGCACAGCCCATTCTGTCATCAAGCGCCTTGCACTTGACCTTCGTATCGTTTTCACCGAATATTACGAAGTCGGAGTCGAATACGGCATAGTCGCCGATAGACACGAGCCCCTCTGCCTCTTTTTTATCCTTTGCGCCTACGTCTATAAAGAGCTTGGATATTTCGGTGACAGACGACCTTTCGTCCTTTCCTTGCAGATGAGTAGGCTTTACGCCTATTACCGCGCTTATCTTCTTTTCATCCTTTGCAAAAAGGGTGAGGTGTCTTGCTGGGAGTATCTTTTCATTTAATCCGCCTACCTCGTCGAAGTGCAGAAATCCGTTTTCGTCTATTCCCGTCACCATAAGTCCGACCTCGTCCATATGGGCAGAAATCATAAGCGTAGGCGTGCTTTCTTCTTGCTTATAAGCGGGGAAGAATGCTATAAGATTTCCAAGCACGTCCTCGCGCAAGTCCTCGACAAAGGGGGAAATTTCTTCTTTGATGATAGCTTTGATCTCGTCCTCGTAGCCCGAAGGTCCGAAGGCGAGAGAAAGTCTTTTTAAAAGCTCAATTCTTTCGTTCATTTTTCACCTCGTACGCGAGTTTCTCGCTTGTCATAACCGAAGAAAGAAGCATAGAAACCGACTTGCAGTCGCGAAGAGAGGCGGTTTCCGAGAAGGTGTGCATAGAGCCGAGCGGAATTCCGAGGTCTACGCAGATGACACCGAGATTTGTGAGCCCCAATACGTTTCCGTTCGTACCCACGTTGTTCGGCTCAGCCACGAGCTGATAAGGGATTTTATTTTCCTTGGCTATTTCGATTACCTTTTTGGTATATTTTCTGTTTGTTACGCAGGAAATTGACACTGAAGGACCTTTTCCCATTTCCACACTCACAAATTCGTCTACGTCGGGCGCTTTTGCAAAGTTTACGTCTATGGAAATTGCGAGGTCGGGCTTCGCTCTCGTCGCACCCGTAAATGCGCCGACAAACGAGCCGTGCTCTTCACGGCAGGAGAAAAGCAGATATATGTCGAATGCGAGTTACTCTTCATCGGTCTCAAAAACGGCATCCAAAGCCGAGGCACAGCTAACCTTATTATCGAATGCAGGACCGCATATAATATCGTTTTCAAGCGAAATTATGCCCTCTGCAAACGCGATAGGCGAGCCGACCGATATAATTTCCAAAAGCGCGTCCTTCGAATATCCTGTATCGATATAGAGCTTTTCTATTCCGTCGAGTTTGTCCTTATCTTCCTTTGACAAGAGATGGGGCGGGGTAGAGGTTATGACACCGTACACCTTTTTTTCACCGTATATGAAAACCTCACAGCCGGAAAGGATATGCGCGTCAAGACCGCCGATGCCTGTAAATTTTACAAAGCCGTCGTCGCATATCTCGGTCACTATCATACCTATCTGGTCGATATGAGTGTCGATTAAAAGACGGGGCGCATCCTTCTTTTTGCTTTTCTTTATAAACAGGTAGCTTCCGACGTTGTCCGAGATCGCCTCGTCGAAAAATCCCCTGCCTATCGAAAGAATTTTCTCTTTTTCGCGGTATTCAAAGCCCGAAACGGTCATTATACCGCAAAGTTGTTCTATATAACTCTTTATATTGTTCATTTAATCCTCAAAACTGTTTACGATGGACTTAAATACTGTTCCTCGTTCATTGAAATTCTTGAAGGCGTCAAAGCTCGTGCAGGCAGGGGAAAGAAGCACAGTGTCGCCTGCCTTCGCTTCCTCTTTTGCGCGTATTACCGCATTCTCAAAGCCTTGTTGCTTTATTATTTTAAGCTCACTGCTTGCGAGCTTTTCGCATTTTTTAAGAGCATTTTCTATTTCGTCTGCCGTATGTCCTGTAAGGATAACAGCCTTTGCTCTGTCGCAAAGCGCTTCTGCAAGCAATTCAAAGGTAATGCCCTTTGATGCACCACCGCATATTACGATAGGCTTTTCTTTTAAAGCGGACAGTGCCGCCGCCGTTCTTACCGGAGAAGAGTCTATTGAGCTGTTATAATATTTTACGCCCTTGTAGCTTCTTACGAATTCAAGTCGATGCTCTACGCCCGAAAAATCTCGGGCAAGCTCTCTTACAATATCAAAATCTGCATAGGGGAGAGTGAGGGCAAAAGCCGCCATATAGTTTTCTACGTTGTGAAGCCCAGGGATTTTTATATCCTCGGTCTTTAAAATCGGGAATTCTGTGTTGCCGTCGTAATATACGATATATCCGCCCTTTTCGTATACTCTTTTGGAATTCGGGAATTTCGCCCGAATTTCGTCTTCCGACATCTTTGCGGAAAAGACTATTTTGTCGGAAAGAGTATCGGCAATTTTCGCGGTCTCTTCATTCTGCGCGTTAAGGACAGCTACCGTGTTTTTGCCGATAATTTTCTTTTTTGCGTCTATATATTCGGAATAATCCTTATGCCAATTCAGGTGATTTGGCGTAATGTTCGTTATTACGGCGCGGTGGGGAGTGAAATTTATGTTCTGAAGCTGAAAACTTGAAAGCTCAAGTATAGCGAAGTCCTCTTTTTTCATCTCATGTACGAGAGGGAGAAGCGGATTTCCTATATTACCGCCCACGTAGGCAGAAAAGGTCTTTTTCCTTTTCGCCATTTTTTCCATTATCTTATGAGAGAGCGTGGTGGTCGTTGTCTTTCCGTCGCTTCCCGTCACTGCTAATACTGTGGCAGGGCAGAGAGAAAGAAACAATTCCATTTCACTCGTCACAAACGAGCCATTTTCCTTCGCTGTCTCAAATTCCTTTATGTCGGGTCTTATCCCAGGGGAACGGAATATTACCTTTTCGTCTATGCCTTCAAGATAGTTTTCCCCGCAAATGAGAGAAACACCGCGTTTTTCAAGAGAAAGGATTTCATTCGGCAGATCTTCCTTTTTCTGCTTATCTCGTGCGCTTATGCTTTTTGCGCCTGATTTCAAAAGAAATTCGATAAGAGGTATATTTGAAATTCCAAGTCCCACTACTGTCATAGTAGAGGAGATTATATCGTCGAGTGACATATATTCGATTTTCATATTATATCCCCCTAAAAAACATATTTATACATAATATATTATAATCCAAAATAGCATTTAATGCAATACAAAAATAGAATATA
>JAZOOB010000015.1:0-4472 GCA_045654845.1 Eubacteriales bacterium
TGCGCGTCACTCCTCCTGCTCGCTCCTTCAGCTCCTTTTTTCGTTAATCGCTTCTCAAAAAGCTTATTAACCCTTTTTGCTCGCTCACCCTTGGTCCCGAAGTTGCAAAACATGTTTTTTGAACATAATTGTTTACATATAGTCCGTATATTCCGCTAAAGCGCACCTTTTTGCACATTGTTTCCGTTATTTCCGTATAGAACAATTCCTGTTGTGGTCAGTTATGTGGTCAAGCTTTTTAGGGAGTAAAACCCAAAAGAAATGTTATACCTTTTGCTACCAACACATCACAAACGCAACTCATAAATGCAGACCAATTTTCCGCACACGGTGCCTTCATATTATAACTCTATTTAAAGAACAAGTCGAGTTATTTATTCGGTGAAATTTTTTATCACTGTAAACAAAGAACAATAATGCATCCTCGAATAAGCCGAAGAGCAAAGGTACTCTGTTTTTGCAGAGTACCTTTGCATTATAAAAGTCTTTGTTCTCAAAGAGAATGTAAGGGTGTGCCAAAGTAGATTTTTGTAAAAAGTAAATAGATAATTTATAGTTATTTACTTTAGATTGTGATAATATTACAATGTAGAGTTAAAATCATAGGCATCAGAAGCGAAAAGACGCTATCCTTACTTCCTTTCAGAACGAGGAGTATTCCCTTTATACTGTTTATAAAGAGACGTAAAATACGCAACACTGTTGTATCCGCATCTTATGGCGACCTCCGAAATCGGGAGATCGGTGTTGACCAGCAGCTGCTCGGCTTCGTTCATCCTCGTGATGTTCAGATATTCCTTGAATGTCTTTCCTGTTGCCGCTTTGAAGCTGCGGGCAAAGAAGCTATAGCTCATATTTACTCGTTCAGCTACCTGCTCAGCGGTTATATCTTCGGCAAAGTTATTGTGTATATAAGTTATTCCGTCGTATATGCTGTTGGCATCAAGCGAAAGGTTGTCAAACGATTCGCCGTCATCTCGAAGAACTCCGAGAATAACGGTTATAACCGATATCAGCATTGAGATATCGTTAAGATCTCCCTCTCCCGTCCATTTTTCCATAAGCTCTCTGTAGCCTTTGAGAATATCAGTGCCTTCAAGCTCATTTTTACGCCATATATATTTCAGCTCGGAATTGAAAACGCTGAAGCGAAGCGCAACCTTTCCGCGAGAGTCCTTGGGGGAGATGTTATATAGGAGCTTAGAACGCAATTTTAAGATGTAATACCTATTTAGCGGGCAATTCTCGGTGCGCATAGAATGAACACCGCGAGAGCGGAATAGCACGAGATCTCCGGGACAAAGCCTATCTTCTCTGCCGTCAATATTAACCGTAACGCTTCCCTCGGTGAGATAGACAAACTCTATAGCATCGTGTAAATGAACGTCGGCAGCGTGCATGCCCGCGGGGAGATCGAGATATTTGAAAAATTCGAAACCGCGCCGTGTGAGATCCGCCTTTATTCGCTCTTCTTCTTCACGCACGGTGATATTCTGCTTATTCATATCGCGCCTCCTTGATCAAATATACCGCCTTCCAAAAGGCGACTTAATATGTAATTATTATACCACAAAACCGGGGCACAAGTCAACGATTTTTGTTTGCCCCACGGTCAAATATCCGGAAACGCTGAGGAAAAAAATGAAAAGATTATTAGAATACGTAAACGTTTTTCAAGGCTCGGGTGAAATCAATCTGCCGAATCCCGAGGGACTTGCTAAAAAATGGCTATTTATAAAAGCGCAGTGCGGTAACACGACGCCTGCCGCGGCATATCCCTTCGGAAAAGCCACGGTTTGCGCCTACACCGGCGGTTATCCCACGGGTTACGGTGACAGACAGCCAAATTCTTGCGGCAAGCCTCGTAAATTTGAGGCTAAGATACACGGATTTTCACATATGCACGTAAGCGGCACGGGTGCTATCCGTGATTATTATAATTACGCCGTAGTTGCTCCCATTCTTGGAGAAAAGCTACAACCGCTTGCGGAGAATTTTGTCACCGAAGAAGCGCACCCCGGATACTACTCCGCGACGCTCACCAGTGGCACAAGATTCGAGGGAACTGTTTCTAAAAAAATCGCACTTCACCGCTACTCTATGTCTTCCGACGGACTTTTGGCGATAGATTTTTCAAACGACGGCCTTGTAAGAGGCGAGGGCGAATTTGCAAAGAGATTTTTCGCCTACCCCGAGAACCTTGAGGTTAAAATTATATCCGAAAACACCGTGACCGCACACGGAAAGTTTCACGGCATTGACCTCTATTTTGCCGCGTATTGTAAGGATTCGCGCGGTGCTCTTTTGTGGGAGAATTACGAAAAGAAACCCGACAAGGTGTTGCACCATTCCTCGAAGGAATTAAGATGCGGCGCGGCGTTCAGAGTGCCGAAAAATGCAGAAATGCGCCTTGCCATATCGTTCGAAAGTGAAGAAGCCGCGTTTTTAATGATAGAAGAAGAAAAGCGTAGCTTTGACGAAGTTCTTCGAGATACGGAAAATGCTTGGGAAGAGCATCTCGGCAGAGTAAAGATTGAATCGCGCGACGAGAGATTTCTCGAAATCTTCTATTCAAATCTCTATCACACCTTGATAAAGCCCTGCACGGGCGCAGGTGAGAGCTTCCGCTATGATATATCCCGGGGCGACGGCAAATTCTGCTTTGACCTCAGCACTCTTTGGGATATATATAAAACCGCGCTACCCTTTATATTCACTTTTTACCCTGAAATAAGCGAAGAAATAGTTATAACCCTTCTTAATATTATTGAAAGAGAGGGTCATTCTCCCATTACTCTTACCGTCGCGAAAAACAGCGACGATTCCGTACAGGCGAGAATGCTCGCGGAGATTGCCTTCGCTGACTATTATTTCAGGTACGGAAAGCACCGCGACAGAATGCTTTTCGCGGCAGAAACCGACCTAAAATCCAACTCCGACTTCCTTGACAGCGGATACTGTGAAAGATACACGCATATTCTCGACATCACGGAGGCGCTTGGCGCTATGGCGGAAATTGCGCGGGAGGGCGGAAGAGAAAAAACGGCAAAAAGATTTTCGGCGCTCTCCGAAAGATGGGTAAACGCATACGATGAAGAAACCGGACTCCTTAGTACAAAGTCAATGTATTATGAAGGAGATAATTATAACTATTCCTTCAGGCTTTTAAGAAATATAGAGGATAGGATCACCCTTGCGGGGAAGGAAAAGTTCCTCTCCGACCTTGACACCCTTTTCGGCTACACGCGAGAGGACGTGGAGAGACCGACAGAGCCAGGGAAGGATCCATTGACTCTCGGAATACACAGCTTTGAGGGCTTCAACAATGAGAGCGATATGGAAGCTCCCTACGCCTACATATTTGCGGGCAGGCAGGACAAAACCTGTGAGATCGTCTCTGCGGGGCATAAATATATGTTCTCCGACGGCATGGGAGGAATTCCCGGCAACAACGACTCAGGCGCGCTTTCCTCTTGCTATATATGGAACTCTCTCGGGATTTTCCCGGTTGCGGGACAAAATCTTATACTTATTGGCTCACCGAAAATAGATTCTGCAACCTTATCTCTCGGAAACGGCAATCGCCTTGACATAAAGGTGCACAGAAAAACCGATGAAGACATATACGTTGAAAAAGCCACCTTCAATGGGAAAAACATTTCGGATTACAAACTCTCCGTCCGAGACGTAATGGGCGGCGGTGCTCTTGAAATATATATGAAATAAGGAGATAGATATTTATAAAAAAACTTTCGTTTATTCTTAGCACAGACAAGATGCAAAAGGAAGCTGCGAGGAGTATTGACTGCGGAATTCGCGGTGTGTCGAGCAAAGAGAAAATAAGCGAAGAACTTAACACGGATAGTGAGAAAACCGCACCAAAGCAGAAATTTGAGCCTGTGAAGGGTAAATACCGAAAGCCAGGAACCGGTTGCATAACCAAGCTGAACGATCACCTATGGGAAGGTCGCTACTCGCCGAAAGTCAACGGCAAACGCATGGCGAGAAACGTGTACGCTCACACCGAAGAAGAGTGCGAAGCGAAGCTCGCGGAGATGATATAACAGATGAAAATCGAGATAGAAAAACTCAAACAAGGTGGTTAAAAATTACGCAACCTTAAACAAAGAGATAGACCGTCGTGAAAACAAAGCACGACGGTCTGAATTATTAAAAAAACATTATGCCTAATACAATGAGTAAGGGGGAACTAAAGCGGGATTTTCACCGGAGGTGAATATTCTCACGCTCTTCGCCGTTGGTTAGCACAAAAAGTGGCGGGAATACTCCTTGCAGGCTTCACCGCGTTTGCGGTGGCACTTCGTGCTATACTTCGCACTTGCGAAGCGCCTGCGGAGCAATCTGCGCTTGCGTCCTTGCAAGCGAGCTTGCAGATACGCTTCGCTTGATTATCGAACTCTGCGAGTTCGTCTCGCCAATCAAAACAAGAGGGTATGCCATGCGGCATACCC
>JAZOOB010000016.1:0-6173 GCA_045654845.1 Eubacteriales bacterium
GAGGGCTGCGGCGTTTGCGGCACCGACGTCCATGAGTGGAAGGGCGACCCCTTCGGGCTCATCCCTGTAGTTCTCGGTCACGAGGGAACGGGCGAGATAGACGCTTTGGGCAAAAACGTAAAATGCGATACCGCGGGAACACCCTTGAAGGTGGGCGATAAAATCGTCACCTCGGTTATCAGCTGTGGAGAATGCTACGCATGCCGTATGCTTCCCGCAAATACAAACCTTTGCGAAAAGCAGGGAGTTTTCGGACTTATAGGTCATAACGACGCTCAGCCCTTAAACGGCTGGTTCGCTTCTCACTTGCTCATTCGCTCAAAGGGAGCTACCTATTTTCAGGTAAACGACCTCAACTTGAATGAAAGAATGCTTCTGGAGCTCGCGACCGTTTCGGTACACGCCTATAACAGAGCGAATTCCACAGGACTTCTCAATTTTAACAGCAAGGTGCTCATTCAGGGCCTAGGACCTGTAGGTCTTATGACTATTGCCGTTCTTCGCGCGGCTGGTATAAACCACATAATCGCGATAGACGGAACCCCTAAGCGTCTTGAAATGGCGAAAAAGCTCGGCGCAAAAACGCTCATAAACTTCCGCGAATGCGACACTCTTGAAAAGCGCATAAACGCAGTTAAGGCGGCGACGGGTGGCGTTGGAGCAGATTTCGTGTTCCAGTGCACAGGCGCACCTGCGGCAGCGTCGGACGCATATAGCTACGTTCGCCGTGGCGGTGGCTTCTGTGAGATGGGCTTCTTCGTAAACAACGGAGAATTCTCTATCAATCCTCATTTCGCTATGTGTAATAAGGAAATCAATCTGGTTGGCTCTTGGGATTACAGTGCTCAGGATTACCCCACCACGATGGCATTCTTGCGTCAGGCAAGAGAAATGAAGATCCCAATAGAAGAGCTTATCACACATTCCTATCCTCTCGACAAGTTAAACGAGGCTATGGAAATGAACGTATCTCAGCAGGGTATAAAGATCTGCTACAAGGCCGAGTAAGGCTTAAAACAAATACAAATTAAAATAAAAATAAAAAATAACACATTTTAAGGAGATTAAAACAATGAAAGAAGCATTGGGTATGGTTGAGACCAGAGGTCTCGTTGCAGCAATCGAAGCAGCAGATGCTATGGTAAAGGCAGCAAACGTAGTTCTTATCGGTACAGAAAAGATTGGTAGCGGACTCGTAAGCGTTATGGTACGCGGTGACGTAGGAGCTGTTAAGGCAGCAGTTGAAGCAGGTGGCGCTATGGCGTCTCAGCTCGGCGAGCTCGTAGCTACTCACGTTATTCCTCGTCCTCATGCAGACGTTGAGAAGATTCTTCCCAAGTTCTAATAACAAACAAATTAAATAACAAATAATAAAAATTTTTAATGGAGGAAAACAAAATGGAAGCATTGGGTATGGTTGAAACCAGAGGTCTTGTTGCAGCAATCGAAGCAGCAGATGCTATGGTAAAGGCAGCAAACGTAGTACTTATCGGAAGCGAAAAGATCGGTAGCGGTCTCGTTAGCGTTATGGTACGCGGTGACGTAGGAGGTGTTAAGGCTGCTGTTGAAGCAGGCGGCGCAGCTGCATCTTCTCTTGGAGAAGTTATTGCAACTCACGTTATTCCTCGTCCTCACGCAGACGTTGAAAAGATTCTTCCTAAGTTCTAAGAGAAATCTTTTTAAAAAGCAGGTATCGGGGATTTTCCCCCGATACCTTCCCGAAAGGGAAGTTTAATATTGAAATTCAGTCTATAAATTCAGTTTTATATAGAAGCACGGCTTCAAAAATCGCAAAAACCGTAAAATACGTAAATAATTCCGAGAAATCGGATAGTCATATATAAAAAAGAGGAGATACGGAAATGGAAATTACTAGCGCTCAGATTGCGGCATTGGTCAAAGCGGCCATTCTTGAAGTGGAAAAGTCCGCAGACGTAAAAAAGGCAGACGAAGGAGACATCCCCGTAGGTATTTCAAACAGACATATCCATCTTTCAAAGGAGCATTTGGAGACCCTCTTCGGTGCGGGCTACGAGCTCACTCACTTGAAGGACCTTTCTCAGCCCGGTCAGTATGCTTGTAAGGAGCTTCTCACCATCGTTGGACCTTCCTTGCGCCCCATAGAGAACGTAAGAGTGCTCGGTCCTATCCGTAGCGCATCTCAGGTCGAAATCTCGATGACCGACTCTTATCAGCTGAAGGTAAAGCCCCCCGTAAGAGAATCGGGTAAGATTGAAGGCTCTGCCCCCATCACTATTATAGGTCCTAAGGGTGTAGTAACACTTAAAGAGGGCTGTATCATAGCAAACAGACATATTCATATGCATACAAAGGACGCCGAGGTGTTCGGTGTCAAGGACGGAGATTACGTTACGATCGACGTAAACGGAAAGAGACGCACGAGATGGTATGACGTACAGATAAGAGTAAGCGACAAGTTCGCTCTTGAAATGCACGTAGACACTGACGACGCGAATGCAGTAGGCATAGGAAACGGAAGTAAGGTTAAGTTAATTAAGGAATAATGGAGATAAAACTATGATAAAGGGAATCGTTGTAGGACATATCGTTTCTACAAGAAAGCAGGAGACCTTAGTAGGAAACAAGTTTCTTGAAGTTAAGATAATCGAAAACGGAAAAGAAACCGACAAGTATCTTATCGCGGTCGACAGCGTCGGCGCAGGTATAGGCGAGACGGTCCTTATCACTACGGGTAGTCCCGCAAGATTGGCATTACGAGAACAGAATTCCCCCGTTGACGCAGTCGTGGTGGGTATTGTAGACTAATTGGAGAAAACATGATAGCATTAAAAGACAAAATGAGAGAGGCAGGCATAGTAGGTGCCGGTGGCGCAGGCTTCCCCTCTTATGCAAAGCTGACGAACGGAATTGATGCGCTCGTCGTAAACGGTGCGGAATGCGAGCCGCTTCTGTATACCGACTACGTGATTATGCGCGACAATTTAGAGAAGCTTTGTATGGGAATGGCTAAGGTGAGAGACGCACTTGGCGCGAAAAACGCTTACCTTTCTATAAAGGATCATACCGCGAAAAAGCTCTCGTTTTCCGACGAGCAGACGCTTTTCTGCGGTGTTAAGGTGAAGATTCTTCCCGATGCATACCCTATGGGTGACGAAATAGCCGTTATCTATCAGACACTCGGCAGAATAGTACCCCCCGGCAAGCTTCCCGCGAGCGTAGGAGTAATAGTATATAACGTAGAAACTATACTCAACCTCTACGAAGCGCTCTATGAAAACGGGAAGGTAATCGAAAAATGGCTCACAATCGGTGGCGATATTGAGAAGCCCTACGTAGTAAAGGTGCCTCTCGGTATGCGCGTGTCCGAGCTTTTCGCACTTTTAAATATTAAGGTAGATGAAGAGCATTCGGTCATCGATGGCGGCCCTTCGATGGGAAATATCATAAATTACAATACGGCAATCATAAGAAAGACGACGAAAGCGCTTCTTATCCTGCCTAATACCTGTGAAGCGGTAGCTTCCAAGCGCGTTTCTATGGATACACAGCTAAAGAGAGCTTCCTCTGCTTGCTGTCAGTGCACTCGTTGCACCGATATGTGTCCTCGCGCATTACTTGGGTACCCTCTTGAGCCTCACCGTTTGGTAAGAGTGGCGACGTCAAGCGAAACGATAGACCCGAAGGTGTATGTAAACGCTTCGCTCTGTTGTAGCTGCGGCATCTGCTCGACTGCGGCGTGCAGTCAGGGAATTTCCCCGAAGGACGTAATTTTGAAATTGAAGAGCGAGCTTGCGAAAAATAAGCTCCGCTTCGATGAGGATATGACCCCCACCTCCTCGGCACAGAGAGATTACAGATTAGTACCTAGCACGCGCTGGGAGGTGCTTCTTGGAATTAAAGCCTTCGACCGTGAGGGCGAATTCTATAAGGGCAAAATAGAAGCGACAAAGATAGAGATTCCTATGAGAAATCATATTGGCGCACCCTCTAAGCCTGTTTGTAAGGTAGGAGATATGGTGTCGCGTGGTGACAAGGTAGCAGAGGCGAGCGACGGTCTTTCGCTTCCTCAGTATTCATCTATTGACGGAAAGATTATTTTCGTTGATGAAAACAGAATTTTGATAGAGAAATAAAGGTAAAGAATTATGTATCAGGCTGTTGGTGTAATAGAAGTAAAAAGTATAGCAAAGGGTGTAGAGGCTTGCGACTCGGCGTTGAAAAGCGCGGGTATCACGCTTATCTCGGCTCACCCTGCCTGCCCCGGAAAGTATGAGATACTTATAACGGGTAGTATTGCTGACGTCACGGCGTCTGTCGAGCACGTAAAGGGAAAATACGGCTCTACCCTCGTCGACGATAGCATTATGGGAAGAATTGACGAGCGTGTCATTTCTGCTCTTTTCGGCACACAGACGACGAAAAAAGAGGGAAGCATCGGTATAATAGAGACCTATTCTGCCGCGAGCGCTATCAAGGCGGCTGATATTGCCGTAAAGACTGCAAAGGTCGATATTTATGACCTTCGCGTTTCGAGAGGTATGGGCGGCAAAGGAATAGTACTCGTTACAGGCGAGGTTGCTGACGTCACCGCATCTGTCGAGGCGGGCGCAAAGCACGCGCAGGACCACGGTCTGCTCGCAAACACCTCGGTAATTGCCGCACCTCACAAGGAACTCTGGGAACAGATTTAAGGTAAGACACTCATAAAAGACGAAAAAAGGGAGAATTTTTATGGCGGATACGAAAATTATTGCTTTTGCAAACAACAAGGGCGGAAGCGGAAAGTCCACCACCTGTTCAAACGTAGGCTACTGTCTTGCATCAGAGGGAAATCGCGTTCTTCTTATCGACGGAGATATGCAGATGAACCTCACACTTTCCTTCTTTAATGAGGAAAATGCGCTTGAATATGCTCAGAGTGGAAGAAACCTATATACCGCTGTAACTCAGCAGAAGCCGATTTCGGATTTTATAGCAAAGACGGAATACGAAAACCTCGATATCGTGCCCTCGTCTACTCTTATGAGCTCTATTGAATTCGACCTCTTCACTAAGTGGCAGAGGGAATTCATTTTGAGAAAGTGCTTGGAGGGTGTGAAGGCGTCGGGCGAATACGACTATATTCTCATTGACTCACCCCCTACGCTTGGCGGTTGGGTAATGAACATTCTCTGCGCGTCCGATTATCTCATCATTCCCGTAGAGGCTAGCCCTTGGGGACTTTTCGGACTTGCGAATATGTTTGAGTTCTACTCTCAGGTGAAATCAATGTCGCCCGAGCTAAATATGCTTGGAATCGTCATTACCAAGGCAGACGAGAGAAAGAATTATTTCAAGCAGGCACAGTCCGACCTTGCTTCAATAGAGGGCGTGCGCTTGTTTGAAAACATAATCCGTGTGGATAGCGCGGTAGAGTGGGCACAGGATAACAGTAAGCCCGTCGTATCATATAGAAAAAGCTCGCGTAGCGCGAAAGAATATATTGAACTTACAAAGGAGATAGTAAATTATGTCAGTAGGTAAAAACAGTATCAACCGCGTTGTGGTAGCCTCAAACGAGGTTAAGCCCGTAGAAGAAAAGAAGGAAGCAGCGAAGAAGGCGCCCGCAAAGGCAGCACCCAAGACAAGCGCTCCCGCAAAGAAAGAACCCGCTAAAAAAGCCCCTGCAAAGAAGGCACCTGCTAAGACAGCAGCCCCCAAGGCAGCACCCAAAAAGAAGGAAAACTTCTTCAAGGTAGGAGATGCTCTGCCTTATTACTTGCTTTAATGGGCTATTGCCTCCCCTCATAACCGAAAAAAGAGCGAGGATATCGAAAGGGATATCTTCGCTCTAATTTTATATACTTAAAAATGAAAAAAATAGCATATTTACTTGCATTTTGTATTCTTATGTGCTAAAATACATTTAATTTAAGAAACGATAAAACAAAAAGCGTTTATTGGAGGGAAAAATGAAAAAACTTTTTTCTAAGATTGGCTCTTTTATGAAGAAAAAGGACATTGAAATTTCCGCGAAGCGTTACGGAATCGACGCTATGGGCGCGATGGCGCTCGGTCTTTTCGGCTCGCTTCTTATAGGTACGATTTTTAAGGCTATCGGTATGATACCTAATCTCGCCTTCTTTTCCGAGATAGGTGGATTTGCTCAGTCGGTGGCAGGACCTGCTATGGCTGTGGCTATCGCGTACGCA
>JAZOOB010000017.1:0-4231 GCA_045654845.1 Eubacteriales bacterium
TGGGACAAAGACTCCGCCTTTGAAATGCTTGGAAAGCTCTCGGAAGGCAAAGAAAAAGATGCGCTTTTGGATATTCTTTCAGAGGACGAGGACTATAAAGAGAAGCTCAAAACTCTGAGAAAGCCTCTCTCCTATAAAAACGAGCTCCTTTCGGCTGATACGACCAGCATAGTATATCCGTCTGAAATGAATATGACGAATTCCAGAATAGAGAAATACGCTAACTGTGCTTTTTCATACTTCTGCAGATATATAATGTCGCTAAACGAGCACGAGGATATTAAAATCGACTTTTTAAGCATAGGAAACTTCGTGCACTCCGTCCTTGAAGAGCTGTTTTTGCATCTGGAAGAAAAGGGCGTGGGAATTTCCGACTTGGACGAAGAGGAAACTAAATATCTGGTCTTCCGGATAACCTCCGATTACGTGTCGAAAATAACACCTTACGGCTATGAGCAGACGCCGAGAATGAAGCACCTCTTTTCCCGTCTTTTCAGCGCGGTGCTTGCACTCGTAAATAATCTTAAAAAGGAATTTGAAAACAGTGAGTTCAAGCCGAGATTTTTCGAGTTTCAAATAGACAAGAAAAATATAAATTCCCCCTCGCCTATCACCTTTGAGAGTAAGAACGGAACGAAAATCTCGCTCTACGGAACGATAGACCGCGTAGACACCTACGAAAACGAAGGAAACGTCTACGTAAGAGTAGTAGACTATAAGACGGGTAACAGGGATTTCTCGCTCGACACTCTGGAATACGGCATAAATATGCAGATGCTCATCTACCTCTTCTCTATCTGGAAGACCGAAAACGAGCTTTTCAAAAGAAAGCTCGGCTGTAAAGAGGGCGGTGAGATAATTCCTGCGGGCGTACTTTATATGACGGCGAGCGTGGACGACGCGAAGTCGGACACCTTTGACGAAAACGAAATAGAAAAGGCGATAGACAAAAAGTTCAAACGAAGCGGACTGCTTCTCGATGATGAGAGTGTACTACGCGCCATGGACCGAAGCTTCAAGTATATACCGATAAGTCTGACAAAAAGTGGCGAGCTATCCCCCAAAAAAGCCCTCGCTTCTATTTCTGATATGGGTGAGATTCTAAAGAAAATAGAACAAGTGCTTGGTGGCCTTTGTGACGAAATGAAGGCGGGCAAGGTAGACCCCTCTCCCTTAAATATTGCAGGTAAGACGTCTCCCTGTACTTACTGTAATATGCGACCGATATGCCGTCAGAAAGCGGTAGCAAAGCAAAAATATTAAATAACAAATTAACACGCTCTTATGCGCGTCCTTGTCATAAAAAGGTAAGGACGCGCATATTCTTTACTAAAAGAAAAGCAAAGGAGCGTTTTTATGGACAAATTAAGCAAGCCCTCGCCGTCCCTCATACAGGGCGACTTTTCAGGGGAATACGTATACTGCGATTGTGTCGGCGAATTCGTGCTTCCCGACTATCTACCCGAAATAAGAAAGATAATCCGCATAGACAGCAAATCTATTCCGTCCGGAAAATTCATCGGCTCACAGAAAGCGGAATTCGCGGGAATTGTCGCCTACACTATCATTTATACCGACGCAGAAGGAGAGCTTTGTTCTACCTCTCTTTCATCCGACTACGAATTTTTCTGTAATCTTCCCGCCGAAAGCGAAGGCGACTTCTCTATCGTCGCCGACACAAGTGTAGACAACACCGCATGCCGTCTTTTCGGCCCTAGAAAGCTATCTCTTCGCAGTACGCTTAAAAGTCGCGTTCATATTTACGCAAAGAGCAAGATAAGCGAGCTTGACGGCGAGACAGAAGACCTCGAAAAGCTTGAAAAGAAGCTCTATTCCTCTGTGACGAAGTGTGCCTCATCGGGTGATTTCAGCCTTTTTGACAGTGTTAATATTGAAAAAGCGAATCCGGACGCTATAAAGACGAATTATATAGAGGCAGAGCTACTCGTGCGCGAGGCGAAGGTCGGCGCGAGTAACGTAACTTGCAGAGGCGAAGTGCTTTTAAAGTGCAATTACAGAATAGACGGTGGCGAGAGCACCACCTTATTCCGCAAAATCCCCTTTGAACAGAGCATTTACGTAGAAGGCGCGCTTGAAGGAGATTCGGTAATCGCGTACGGCAGATGCAATTCGGCTACGGTCTCGGTAGCTGAAAATGGCGAAGAAGGTGTGTCTCTTAACTTCGACGTTATAGCAGAAATAGATGCAGAGTGTGTAAGAAATGAAGAAATAAAGGTGGTGTGCGACCTTTATTCTACCCAATATAATGCTTATCCTACCTATAAGGACGTCAGCTTTAGGGAATCTCTCGGTGCCGGCTTTGGAAACTACACGATAGACGCGACGAGAAGCAAAACAGAGGAAGAGCTCGGTGTAAACTCGATAATCGACGCAAAAGGAACGGCTGAGGTAAAGGATATTTTGCAAAAGGACGGGCGCGTCTATGTTCTGGGAGAATGCAAGGTGGAAATGCTCACTGCACAGTATGGCGAAGAAAAGAGTGAATACGGCACGTCAAGCATCTCAATACCATTCAAGATCGAGACCGACCTACGAGTGCCAAATTCCGATAATGTAAACTATGATTTACATATAGAGGTGGTTTCTGCCAGAGGAAGACTCGACGATTCTACGATTTCCGCAGATGCGGAAGCGTTCGTAGCTATAAGGGCAGAAAAAAGCTACTCGCAAAGATTAATAGATAGCTTGAAGCTTGATACGGCAGAGAAAATAGAAAAGCCCCAGAGCGAAATAAGGGTAATCTACCCCGAAGGCAAGGATTCTCTCTTCTCTATCGCGAAAAAATACGGCGTTTCCTACGAAGAGCTTGCAAAAATAAACGGCTTGCCCGACTCCGCTATTGAATCTCCCGCCGAGTGTCACTCAATAGACGGTGTAACTCATATGATAATTCCGTTTTAACTTCAAAAAAGGCGCTTTAAGCGCCTTTTCTTTTTCTCTATTGTAAATTGTCAAATTCTGTGCTATAATAACCTTAATATGACCTTAGGAGGATTATTATGAACGATAAAATAAAGAGATACGTAGAAGAAAACGAGCAAGAATTATATGATTTATTAAAAGCGCTCTGTCTTATCCCTGCCCCTTCGGGTATGGAGGATAAAAGGGCTGAATTCTGCTTTGAGTGGCTTAAAAACATAGGTGCTGAGGGCGTATACATAGACGAAGCGAAAAACGTAGTTTTTCCCTTTAAGTGTGAAGGTAGTGACGATATTTCGGTATTCGTCGCACACACCGACACGGTTTTCCCCGACCTTGTGCCAATGCCCTACGTAGAGGACGGAGATATTATAAGAAGCCCGAGCGTTTGCGACGATACGGCATCTCTCGTCGTGCTTTTGCTTTGTGCAAGGTTCGTCATAGAAAATAAAGACCTGTTTTCTGCGCCTATACTTTTCGTGTGCAACTCTTGTGAAGAGGGACTCGGTAATCTTAAGGGCACGAAACAGATTTTTTCCGAGTATGAAGGGCGCATTTCACAGTTTATATCGTTTGATAGCCATTTCGGCAAAATCGCCACTCGCTGTGTAGGCTCGCACAGATATGAGGTAAAGGTAACTACCGAGGGCGGACACTCTTATCAGGCGTTTGGAAACAAAAATGCGATTGCAGAGTTGTCTCGGATAGTAGACGAGATATACAAGATAGAGGTGCCCAAAAAAGAGGGAACAAGAACCTCTTATAACGTAGGAATAATATCGGGTGGCACTTCGGTAAACACCATAGCGCAGAACGCGGAAATGCTCTGTGAATACCGTTCAAACGACGTGGAATGTCTTTCGTTTATGAAAAAGAAATTCGAAGAGATATTCGAAAATGCTAAAAAGGATGACGTCGGAGTGAGCGTTAAGCTGATAGGCGAGCGTCCCTGTATGAAGGGTGTAGACGAAGAAAAAATCGAAGAGATGTTCCAAAAGTGTAAAAAAATCACGGAAGAAGTCATTGGTCGCGAGGTGATTGCCGCGTTAAGCTCCACCGACTGTAATATTCCGCTTTCTCTCGGAATACCCGCTATATGTATAGCCGTCTGCGACGGAGACGGAATCCACACGCGAGAAGAATGGCTCAGAAAATCCTCTTTGCCACAAGGACTTTTCGTCGGTATAAAATCAATTATTGCCTTATTAAAGGAGGAAGCAAAATGAAATTCACCGCGGTAGGCGATATTATTATCGGCAGAAGAATTCAAGCAGATTATGAAGGCTACGAA
>JAZOOB010000018.1:0-3929 GCA_045654845.1 Eubacteriales bacterium
TAAAAGCGCAAGGTCTTTTTTGTTTTCAAACTCGGAAAATAAGTCCACGAGTCTTTCTTCAAGCAAGCCCTCTACACCGTTTTTCATTCCGTAGAGCTTGCCTATCTTACCCTGCTCCTTCATCTCAAATGCGCCACGAATAACGCCCGAGAGTGTCGCGTTTATGGCTGTTGTCGGTCCACCTGACTGACCGACTACCGCATTTCCGTACAATTCGCTCATTTTAAATCCTTTCATCTCAAAAAGAGAACGTCTTATTTACCCTTTTATTATAGCCTTTTTCTAACTCTTTGTCAATATTTGTTTGCCCGTATTTGAGATAATATGGGGGAATTTATGCTTTTTCGTATACCTCTTTCGCCCTTTGCCAATTTGCTTTTTTCAGGCACTCGAAAAGATAGCCCTCTCTTCTGTCGCCGTACCTTTCAAGATATGCGTTTTCAAAGAGGGAAAAAGCGAGCAGAACCTCGCCCTTTGGAATTTCATAATCTCTTGTGGTGTCGATAGACACTCTGCCGTTTTGTGAAATCAGCCACGTAAAGCCCGCGTAGCGAAAGCTCTTTCCTATATCCATAAAGCGATAGCAAAATTCCTCGTAGCTTCCTATATCTCTTTTTATTGCAAAGGCGAGCTTTTCCTGTGGCAAGGCGATTTCGTTTCTTATAAAGTCGATAGAATTTATATAATACTCAAAGCAAAGGCAGGCAGAGGCGTAATAATATATATCCTCTCTATATATTTTCGGTATACCCCTAAACGACAAAATCTCCCTCGGGGAAAGCCCCCATAATTCCTTTAAGCCGTCGATTGAAATGCTCAATCCGTCCTCGTGCCTTTGCATAACCGAATAAAGCGCGCTGTTTTCCTCAAAATTCGCTTTTGGCAGACGGTATTTACCTTTTTCCATAATTTCCTCCGTTATGTATATTAGTTGCGGTTTTAATACAGTATATGAAAAAAGGAAAAGCGAGGATATCCTCGCTTTTTAACTTATTTTTTTGAGAGCAAAGTTTTTTCGTCAAAGACGTAATTTTTGTTACAGAAGCGGCAGCGCACCTCGAGCTCTCTCGGCTTGCCCTCGGCTTCCTGTTCATTGAGCATCGTATTTATTTCCTTTTCACCGAGCTTCTTTATCGAAGAAAGGAATCTTTCGCGTCGGCAGTCGCAGAGATAGTCGACCGTTATTTCATCATAGGGGTCGTAGGGGATATCTCTCATCGCTATATTTGCTATATCCTCCAAAGAAAGTCCGTCTCTGAAATAGCGTGAAATATTCACAAGGTCGGAAACGTTTCTTTCAAGAAGTGAGATGACCTCGTTATCCGCAAAGGGCAAAAGCTGAATGAGAACACCGCCAGCCGCCAAGCATGTATAATCTACGTCGACGAGCACACCGAGTGAGCATATGGTGGGTATCTGCTCGCTTTCCGCAAAATATCTGGTTATATCCTCGGCAATCTCGCCACTCGTGATTTCGACAGTTCCCGTATGGGGTGCGCCTACTCCATCCTCTCTTACTACGTAGAGGTAGCCCTGCCCTACGGCAGCACCTACGTCGAGCTTTCCGTTTGGCTTTTTCGGGGGATTTGCCAAAGGATTTTCTACGTAGCCTCTCGCATTTCCGTAATAGTCGGATACTGCTATAAGCTTTCCAAGCTCACCGTCTGCATTTATACCGACTGTTATCGTATTATTCTTTTCTCCCATAAGGCTACCCATCATAGAGGTAGCGGTGAGAAGTCTGCCGAGCGCCGCCGAAGCCGTCGGTGAGGTCTTATGCACCTTTATCGCCTCGTTTACCATATTGCGCGAATCCATTACTAAAATTCTCGCGCTTCCGTCTCTCGACATTCCTCTTAATATTTTTGATGACTGCATTAGTTTTTCCTCTTTTATTTTATTGCTCTTGCGACTATATACGCGCGCTCGTCTTCATCCTTCAACTCTTCAAAATCAAAAGAGCCGAATACCCCGAGCACGTCAAATCCGGTTTCATTTAATAGCTTTTTCAGAGTGCTTATAGGGTACATTCTCTCTTTTTGGTACTCATCTGTTCTTTCATAGCTTCCATCCTCGTTTTCGGAAAACAAGGTGATAAAGAAGTCGCAAAGGTGAGTTTTTTCATTATACGAATTCTGCCATACACACATAACCCCGTCGTCTTCAAAAACAAAGGAATTATCAGCATATATATTCTCAAATTTATATTTTGTATTTACGTCGAAAATGAAAATTCCGTTTGGCACTAAATAATTATGCACGAGCGAAAAGCATTTTTTTACGTCCTTGGTGTTTGTCAGGTGATTTATACAGTCAAGAGAGGAAACCGTAGCCTCTACCGTACCGTAAAGCTCAAATTCCCTTATATCCTGACAAAGAAGAAGCACGTCTTGTGCCAGATTCTTTTCCTCTATTCTCTGTCTTGCAAGTGAGAGCATTTCGGGGGAATTATCCACACCTATCATACTGTATCCGCGCTCTGCAAGAGAAAGCGTCATACTCGCCGTGCCACAGCCCAAATCGAGCACGTCAGACACCTTGCCGTCATAGTATTTCTTGAAGGCAGATGAATAAAAGTCCGCCCAACTGTTATAATCGACGTCGGTCTGCCAAGCGTCGTAAAATGGCGCAAGCGCACCGTATATAGAACTCATTACTCTTCTCCCTTCTTTTTTAGTGTCGAACGTTTCGACCTGCTTTTACGCAACGTAAAAATTGTATCACATTTATCTCCTTTTGTCAATATAACCTTTCTTGACACAGAGCGCGATTTATGATAAAATTAAGGGGTAAGTAAGATAATTTTTCGGGGTATATTTATGAACGAGGAAGTAAAGATACTTAAAATAGAAAACGACTGTCCTGCATGCAAGAAAAACGAGCGTCAAAACGGCAGAATTCCCGTCAAAAGAATTATAGAAAAATTAGACGACCACTTTAAGACAAATGACTTGAAGGGGGCGCAGAATCTTCTTGAATTCTGGCAGAGTGAAGCTGTTTCTATTCACGACGCGTCGGGTGAGCTTTCTATCGTAAACGAGCTTTTAGGTCTATACAGAAAAATTTCGTATAAGGCGGGCGCAGAAAGAGTTATTATGCGCGCAGAAGAGCTTTTGTCGCAGACGAAAAACGAAGATACGGTTTCGGGCGCGACTATACTTCTTAATACTGCTACCACCTGCAAGGCATTTGGAATGATAGAAAAGGCTCTTTCACTATATGAAATAGTACATAAAATATACAAAGCTAATCTTGCTTCCGATGACGTTTTATTCTCCGCGTTTTATAACAATTACTCGACGGCATTAGTCGATGCAGAGCGATACGAAGAAGCGCTCGACTATTACAAAAGAGCTGTGGAAATCACCGAAAAGAGCGTAAAAACTCTGCTTGACTGCGCAATTACTTACGTAAATATAGCACATTTATACGAAAAAAGAGACGGTCTTGATTCTGCCGAGATAGAAAAATATCTCGATTTGGCAGAGAAAATTTTTGACGACGAGAGAATAGAGAGAAACGCGTATTATGCTTTCGTTTCTGAAAAATGCGCGCCGTCTTTCGACTACTTCGGCTTTTTTATGACCGCATTAAAACTACAAAAGAAATCGAGGGAAATTTATGAAGGGGCTTGAGCTTTCGCGTAGATTCTACGAAGAATACGGAAAAGGCGCGCTCGAAAAGGAATTCCCGCACCTGCTTTCACGAATTGCCGTAGGTCTTGTAGGTGAAGGGTCGGAATGCTTCTTTTTTGACGACGAGGTATCTAAAGACCACGATTTCGAGCCATCCTTTTGCATTTTTGTAAAGAAAGAGGACTACGACGAATACGGCTTTGAGCTTGAGCGAGCATATTCAAGGCTACCGAAGGAATTTTTAGGCTACAAAAGACAAGGTGTATCGGCGGTAGGTGGCGCCAGACGCGGTGT
>JAZOOB010000019.1:0-17205 GCA_045654845.1 Eubacteriales bacterium
ATAAAAGATTTGACAATTATTATGAGGCAGTTACGCCAAATGAGGATACGGTAGTTTTGTTCTGCCATTTCGGGCTTGAATGTGTGCTTCTTTCGCATTTGCTCGGAGTGTCGCCTATGGTACTTTGGCACGGCTTTTGCGCTGCGCCTACCGCAGTGACGACTGTCGTGACCGAGGAAAGAAGAAAAGGGAAGGCGTATTTCCGCGTTTCGTCATTTGGCGATATATCACATCTTTACGCTGTCGGAGAAAATCCTTCGTTTTCAGCGAGATTCTGCGAAACCTACGATAATTTTGACCAGCGCCACGATTAAACCTGTCAAGAAAGGAGATAGATTTATGAAAGTTCCTTATATTGCATCAGAATGGAAGGTTTTATACAAGCCTGAAAAGCACGGGGTTTATATAAATGACCACGGTATAGTAAAGGGTCCCGACGGAAGATGGCATCTTTTCGGCATAACCAGCTTTGGCACCGGCTCTTATCACGAGAAATATTTTTCTCACGGTGCAGGCGCTTCGCTTGACGGTGAATTTTGTGAAATTGGAAAGGTCATTGATAGAGGCACTCTCGCTTGGGCGCCCTGTGTCATAGAAAAAGACGGAATTTATTATATGTTTTACGCCCCGTCGCCCACCTCTCTTGCGGTTTCCTTTGATATGCAGGAGTGGTTTGGTACGAACGTCACGTTAAAAACCGAGTCGCTTATGGCGGCGCATCGCGACCACTTTGTTTTGAAGCTTGATGACGGCTCGTATCTTATGTACGTCACGGGTGTAAAGGATAAAAGAGGCGCAATCTCGCTTTTCTCATCTACCGACCTTCTTACTTGGGAATTTGAGGGCTATGCATTGACCTCAGGTGAAAACACACCCTTAAATCCCCCTTGGGGCGCTATGGAATCCCCCTTCGTCTTGAAAAAGGACGGATTTTATTACCTTTTCGTCACCTATACCGATTGCTCGGACGCGACCTACTGTAACACTATGGTGTTCGCTTCAAAAGATCCGAAGACCTTCGGTGAGTTTGACGGAGAGAAGGGCGTTCAGCCCGTCACAGTATTGAAAGCTCACGCCCCCGAAATAATAGAGGAAAACGGGGAATACTATATAACGACGTGTGGCTGGAAGAGCAAACCCAACCCCAACAAGGGCGCGGTTTCCGTCGCGCGTCTTGAATGGACAGAATAAATTTAAGTGAGAGTTATATGCAGAAAAAAATTGTAGGCATAATAGGGGGAATGGGCCCTCTTGCGACCTCTGATTTGTTTAGAAAAATAATCCTAAACACAAAGGCGAAATACGATCAGGATCACGTAAGGGTATTGATAGATAATAACACGCAGATTCCCGATCGCACCGCCGCTTTGCTACGAGGCGGGGAAAGTCCATTGCCGCAAATTATAAAGAGCGCGACGCTTTTACAGAATATGGGCGCGGAAATTCTTATAATGCCCTGTCACACCTCCCATTATTTTCATAGAGAAATACAGAAAAGTGTCGATATTCCTCTTTTGAATATGGTAGAGCTGACGCGCGATTCGCTTCACGAAAGGGGCGTAAAAAAGGCGGCTTTGCTCGCGACCGAGGGAACTGTGAAGATGAAGACCTACGAAAGAGTCTTTGAAAATAGCGGCATCGAGCTTTTAATCCCGACAGACGAAGAGCAAAAAGCGGTGACAGACCTGATATATAAAGGTGTAAAGGCAGGGAATAAGGACTTTGATACCTCCGAATTTAAAAGAGTGGCAGAAAAGCTTTTTGAACGCGGAGCAGAGACCCTGATTCTCGGCTGTACCGAGCTTCCATTAGCTATGGAAACGTATAATCTTAATTACAATGCTTGTGACCCTACGACAGAACTCGCAAGGGGCGCAATTTTAGCGGCAAATGCCGAGCTTGTTTAAAAAGAAAGAGAGGAAAAAGCAATGTTTGATATTTTTTCACTTCCCGAAGCAAAAATGCCGAAAGACTTCTTGTGGGGCTCAGGCTATGCAGGACATCAGGTAGAGGGTAACAATATTAACTCTGACCGCTGGTTTATGGAAGAAAACTACGAAGAAAAGTCGGGTATGGCTTGTAATAGCTACGAGCTCTGGGAGCGCGACGTTGAAATAGCAGAGGAGTGCGGTCTTCAGGCATTCCGTACCTCTGTGGAATGGGCGAGGATCGAGCCGACGGAGGGCGATTTCTGCGCAGAAGCGCTCGACCATTACGTGCGCCTTTTCGCTACCCTTAAGGAAAAGGGCATAAAGGTCTTTGCCACTATGGTACACGTTTCCATACCCAGATGGTTTTACAAGAAGGGTGGATTTAACAATCTTGAAAATATGCCCTATTTTGAAAGATACCTTGAATATGCCGTACCGAAGCTCGCCCCCTACGTCGACTTCTGGAACGTGCAGAATGAGTTCAACCTGAGAGTACCCGAAGCGAAGCTCGGAGCGTTACACTTCCACGCGCTCGGCTATCATGTAATAAAGAAATATTCGGACAAGCCCGTTTCATCGTCTCATGCGCTCGTACACTACGTACCGAGACGCCCTCACGATAAATTTGACAGAGCGATGGCAGACTATATGGACGCGTGCGATCACGAATTTTTCTTCCACGCGATAAGAACAGGTGAGGTAGTATTCCCCCGCTTTGACGTTAAGTATTGCCCCGAAATAAAGGGTACGGCAGACTTCTGGTCTATAAACACCTATGCGCGCCGTATAATTGACGCGAGAAAAGCCAATGGAAAGGGCGACCGCTACGACTTCTGCCGTATGAAGATGATAGATATGGACTTCTATCTCGAAGAATTTGACCCCGAATGTGTACTCAGTAACCTAGGACGTTTACATGATAAGCCCATCTACATAACCGAAAACGGTCTTTCCTGTAACGATGACCGCTTCCGCATTATTTATATAGCGGAATATCTTTCGGCTATTGCCGAGGCGATAAAGCAGGGCGCAGACGTGCGTGGATACCTCTACTGGTCTATGATAGACAACTACGAATGGATGAGCTTCAAGCCAAGGTTCGGTCTTTACGACGTCAATTTTGAAACCTTTGAGAGAACGGCGAAGCCGAGTGCGGCATTCTTCCGTGAAATCATTGAAAATAACGGCATAAGCCCCGAAATCATAAGAAAGCACTTGAAGGACATTCCTTCACTCGTTAAATAATTAAATATAGAAATTGGAAAATAAAATGTCAGAGAAGTTATTTAAAGAAGCCCTTGAAAATAACGGAAGAACGGACGGGCAGAAATGCCCGCCCGCCTCTCTTACGCTTTCTTTTTTCGACCTTGAAGGGTCGCTCTACGGCTTTACTTATAATACGAAAAATGAGCTGATCACCCCCGTTCTACTTATCGAGGAGGGGGACTCTCTCACCGAAAAAAGCGAAAAATACCCTTGCTCGCTCGGAAAGTCAAAGCCCGATAAAAACGGAGATATTTTCCATATAGCGAAGGCAGAGGCGCGTTTGAAGCCCGACACCGTCTATACCTATAAAATCTGCGACGAAAATGCGCGCGTATACAGTGAAACGGCAACCTTCAAAACGAAAAATTACAAAAAAGAAGCCTTCCGTTTTTCTCATATAAGCGACTCGCAGACGAGTGGAGGTCTTATTACGGGCAGAGAGGACGGACGCTATTTTGAAAGAGTGCTACAAAATATAGTGGGCGATAGCGATTTCATTTTACATACGGGCGATATAGTCGATTCCTCGAAATACGGACAATGCTGGATAGATATGTTTTCCCACAATTTCAAGTACGTATCACGCCTTCCCATTATGGCGCTGTCGGGTAATCACGAGACCGTATATCACGGACACGAAAACGCGCTTTTCGACCACTTCAACAATAAAATCCCAAAGCAGAATTCTACCGAGCGCGGATATTTTTACAGTTTTGTGTATAGTAACGTCAAGTTCATTATGCTCAATAATTATAATCTGACTTCACGCGGTCTTGAGGACGAGCAGTACTCTTGGCTCGTTTCCGAGCTTAAAAATAACACTTGCGACTGGACTGTCGTAGGTACTCACAATCCGCTTTATTCGATAGGTAAATACGGATCCGACCCAAATAGAAACAAAACGGCACTTCTTCTGCGCTCACAGCTGGAGGAGCTCTTCTACGATTACGGTGTCGATATAGTATTGCAAGGACACGACCACGCTATATCTCGTACATACCCTATAAACAAGGGGACCCCCGAAAGCGAGATTATAGAAATAGAGGACGGAATTTCATATTCTGTCGACCCCGACGGAGTTATATATCTTATGAACGGCGGTGGCGGTGAGGACGTAAGAACCGTTTTCTCGATTGATGAAAGCATATACGCCTATGCAGAGCAGGGTAAAAGATCCTCGTGGGCGGACTTCGATATCAAAGATAATAAAATGACGGTCACCGTAAAATATTCGGACGGTGAAAACACCTTCACCTATTTTAAGTGGGGGATTAAGAAGACTGAAAAGAGAAGAAAATAATGAAGAAATTCGACGGAGTGCTCATCTGTACCGACCTCGACGGTACGCTTTTGCGAAAGGATAAGAGCATATCAAATGAGAATATAGAGGCGATAGAATATTTTATGCGCGAGGGTGGATATTTCACCTACGTCACGGGCAGAATGCCTTTTTACTATCCCGACATTTCATCTATAATACACAACAATGCGCCCTTCGGCTGTATAAACGGGGGCGGTCTTTACGACAACGAAAAAGAGGAATATATCTGGACGCAGATGATGACGGGCGATATTATCGAAATGGTGAAATTCGTAGACGAGAATTTTCCGAGCGTGGGAATAATAGTAAACACGCTTGATCGCGCCTATTTCTGCAAGGAGAATCCCGTTTTGCCCTTTTTCAGAGAAATAACACGACAGCCTAATATCGTGCGCGACTATAACGATATAGACGAGCCGATAGCGAAGATTATTTTCTCTACCGAAAAAAATGATGAAATATTAGCCTTGGAGCGAGCATTATGTAGTCACCCGAAAGCAGACGATTTTAGTTTTATCCGCTCGGAGCGTACTCTTTTTGAGATTCTGCCGAAGTGAATAGGGAAGGGCGTCGTAATAACGAAACTCTGCGAGCATCTGGGCATAGATATAAATAAGACGATCGCCATAGGCGACTATAATAACGATATTTCAATGTTCCATACGGCGAAATTAGGCGTTGCGGTCTCAAATGCGTGTAAGGAGGCGCATGAAGCCGCCGACTACGTCACGGTAAGTAACGAAGAACACGCGATAGCGAGAATAATCTACGATTTAGAAGCAGGAAAAGTCAAACTGTAAAAGGTAAAAGAAAATGCAAGAGATAAAAGTAAAATCAAGTATCGATAATACGGATCAGCCGTCACTGTTTCACTATGCAGGGGAGAATAGACCTCTGCTCGTCGGACTTCACACTTGGAGTCACGGACGCGATAATCAGATAAAAAATATGCTTCCTTATGCAGAAAAATATGGCTGGAGTCTGCTTCTGCCCGAATTCAGAGGCGCAAATCTTATAGAAAATCCGAAATGCAGAGAAGCGTGCGCATCAAATCTCGCGATAGGCGATATCTTTGACGCTATCGAATACGTATGCAAAAATTACAAAATAGACGAAAATAAAATCTTTATGCTCGGTCTTAGCGGTGGTGGTCATATGTCGCTTATGACTGTGGCAAAAAGGCCCGAGCTTTTCCGTGCCGTCGGTGCTTTCGTGCCGATTACCGATATGAAGGCTTGGCATAGCTATAATAAAAAATACGCGCCTCATATAGAGGCTTGTCTTGGTGGCTCACCCGAAGTCGTGGGTGAAGAAATATACAAGGAGCGCTCGCCTATTTCTTATATAGAAGGACTTTCGCGCGCGAACCTCAAAATTTTCCACGGAAAATTCGATCCCGTTGTACCCTTTATGCAGAGTGTAAATCTCTATAATCTCATCTGTAAAGAATACCCGAAGAGCAGAGTATTTCTAGATATCTTCGACGGCGGACACGAAATAGATATGCAGAGCGCATTCTATTGGTTTGAATCACAATTAAATGGCACAAATCTCACCGAGGTTACAGGCTAAAGTTTTTTTCTGAGGAGGATAGGAAAAATGAAAAATAATTCTGTAAGCTACACCCTTTGTGACCGAAATGCGCTCGTAGTAGCGACTGTGCGCAGAGGTGAATACGAAACCCCGGTGTGGATACAGACACGCTGGGAGGACGGAGAATACGCGCAGTATGTAAGAAATAACGGGTGCGGACATTGCTGTGTCGCTATGGTGTCTCGCCTTTGCGGAGTGAGTGACATCACCCCTTACACCGAATATGAGCATTGTCGCACTATTTTCGGTGCGCCCGATCCCGACAAATTAGAGGGGCATTTTCTCAGTCCTCGCGGAATATATCTTTCGCTTCGCGCGTTAGGTGTTGACGCCACACTTTACGGTTATCCCGAGAATTCGAAGGACGAGACGGCAGAGAAGATTTACTATCATCTAAAAAACGGCAAGATGATTATCTTCGATTCTCATCCCGAAACACCCGACAATCCGTTTTCAAGTGGCTCACATTACGTGCTTTTGCTCGGGCTTGACGAAGAGGGAAATATACTTGTGGCAAATAGCTCGACAAAGGCGAAAAGTGACACTCTCGGCATACAGACCGTCACAAAAAAACAGGTAAGAGATGCGCTTTCAAGCGACGGTATGCTATATACCGATCTTACTTGGGGACACGAGAAATATTACCGCGCAAGCGCGGGCTATATCGTTATTGAATAAGGAGAAAATAATATGTGTAACATTGCAGGATATATAGGAAAAAAACAAGCCGCGCCCATTCTTTTGGATATGATAGGACGAGAAGAGGGCTTTGCCGCAGGCTATTATACTGGACTTACGGTACACGACGGCACTCACCTCGTCACAGAAAAGGTTATGGGCGGTCTTGACCGCTTGCTTTTGGAAACCCCTTGTCGCGACCTTGTCGGCACTTGCGGATTTATACATAGCCGTTCAAAGTCGGGCGGAGGTGCTGAATGGGGACAGCCATTTGTCTCTGCTGACGGACGCTCTTCATTTATTGCAAACGGATGGTCGGGAAAATTCCTTACCCCCGAAATGAAGGTAAAAAGGTGCGAGGCGGTAGCTTCGCTTGAAAAGGACGGATATTCCTTCACCTCGCGTTCTGTGGGGGCTATCGGTGATTATCCCTTCCTTTCAGACGGTACGGCTATTCACTCTACCGACCTTAAGTGTCAGTATATTACCCGACTTATAGACAAGGGTATGGATCCGGCATCTGCCTTGAATCAGGCGGTGACCGATATGCCAAGTGAGGTGGTCTCGCTTCTTATGAGAGAGGAGCATCCCGACAGCATATTTATTACACGAGTGAATTTTCCTATGACTATCGGCATTGCCGATGACGGAGACGTTTATTTTGCTACTACCCGCCTTGCATTCCCCGAGGACGTTTCTTTTCGCGAGATAACCTTCCTTCCTGCCGCAAAGACCTATGAGGTCACGCGTGGGGGATATCGTGTCGTATGTGAGCCTTATCTTACCGAGAAGGTAGAGGAAATTACGCCCGAGCTTATTGAGCGTGCACTTGTTTTGTTTGAAGAAAAGCTAAAGTCGCTTGACGGTAAGCCCGCGTTGGCAGGCGACCTCATTCCCTCGTACAAGGAGGTATGGCAGAAGGACCTTGTAGATCAGAGCGAGCCTCTTTTCTACGAGCTTTGCGAAAGACTTCTGAAAAAGGACAAAATAGGAATTACAACTATAATTGACGAGGGCGCGGCAGAGGGCTATACGGCTACCCGCTTCGGTGTCTATTGGAAACAAAAGTAGTTTTTAAAATGACTATTGCATTTTGCAATAGTCATTTTATTTTTTAGTTTATTCTTTCACTATTTATCTGCAGACTCATATATTGACATTGGAGGAGGTGAAAATATATGAATTCAAATAGATGTAATTGCTACCTTATTTCCGCCATAATCGGCATTTTAGCGGGTGTCGTGCTTGGCGTTCTCTATTCCTTGGGCTTTGTCCTCACAGGAATAATATTCTGGGCATTCCTTGCTTTCGGTGTGCTTTCTCTTCTTGTTTCCCCCTTGTACGAGGGTGATGCTTCTTATGGATGTGATGAGTGCTTCTGCCGACTTCGTCAGGGCTTTCTCGTCTATCAGATAGGCACTCTTCTTCTCTCTGCCGTCGGCTTGATAATCGCGCCCTTTGCCCCCGTTCTTGCCGTCGCTATCATCTTGGGAATTGCTACCTTTTTCGCGGTAAGCCTGCTTTCTTTACACGTATGTCTTGTAAACTGTGTTTGCCGTAAATAATTCCCCTTTATAAGCTTAATCCTTCGGCTATCGCAGAGTATTCTGCGATAGCTTTTTTTGTTAGTAATTCTTGACAAAAATCCATTACTGTGATAAGATGTTATTTGTATAGTTATATTTATTTTTTAGAAAGAAAATTATAGAAAATATAAAGCGAGGTAAAAAAATGAACAAGAAAATAAATACTGAAAATGCACCGAAGGCAATAGGCCCTTATTCACAGGCATCTGTTTTTGGGGAGTTCATTTTTACCTCGGGACAAATTGCAATAGATCCGTTCACCAATTCCTTTATAGGTGGTAGCATCAAGGAGCAGACGAAGAGAGTATGCGAGAATATCTCTGCCGTGCTCGAGGCGTCTGGCTCGTCACTTGATTCCGTTATAAAGACGACCTGCTATCTTTCGGATATGGACGATTTTGCCGAATTCAATTCGGTGTATTCTGAATATTTTAAGACAAACCCCGCGCGCTCTTGCGTAGCGGTGAAATCTCTGCCGAAGGGCGCTTTGGTAGAAATAGAGGCGATAGCCGAAAAAGAGGACGCAAAAGAGGGCGAAGGACTTCCCGTAATAGAAGGACTTGAGGTGCTGGACTTCGCAAAGGAAGGATATAAGCGCACCCTCACACATGACTCTTGGGTAGTGGCGACAATGACCTACGCAAGACAGAATGATGAAAAGTACAGTAACTATCTCGAGCGCCATAAAAATACCGATAAAGCTCTCATTCTTTCCGAGGGTGACGCAACTCTTATCGTAGGCATGGAAATGCAGAGAATCACTATGGAAAAGAATAAGGTGTATAACGTAAAAAGAGATATGTGGCACACCGTAATTCTCAAGCCCGACGCGAAGATAGTCGTCGTCGCAAATGCCGATACCTCAAAGCAGAATAGCGAATATTATTACTACAAATAAGATGTCAAAAAAGGATTTTGGGAGCAGAAAATGAAGCTGACAGAATTGTTTAAAAAAGACGAGCTTTCGCTCTCTTTTGAGGTCTTTCCGCCAAAAACCGACACGAATTTCGAGAGTGTCAGGGAGGCGACCGAGAAGATTGCGTCACTTCGTCCCGCATTTATGAGCGTCACCTATGGCGCAGGCGGAGGCACGAGCCGATATACGCTCGACATAGCGAAGAATATAAAAAAGGAGTACGGTGTACCCACCCTTGCCCACCTTACCTGTGTTTCCTCGACAAAAGAGACCGTCGGTAAAATGATAGAGACTCTTAAAAACGAGGGTATAGAAAACGTAATGGCGCTTCGTGGAGATATCCCTGCCGATATTCAAAACGAGGATAGGACGAAATGGGATTATCGCTATGCCGTAGACTTGATTCGTGAGCTTCGCGAAAGTGATGCGGACTTCTGTATCGGCGGTGCTTGTTATCCCGAGGTGCATCCCGAAAGTGAAAATCAGAAAGAGGATATAAAGAGATTAAAGGAGAAGGTAGACGCAGGCTGTGACTTCCTTACGACACAGATGTTCTTCGATAATAATCTGCTCTATAATTTCCTCTATAAAATAAGAGAAATCGGCATAACTGTACCCGTAATTGCAGGTATTATGCCTATAACGAATGCAAATCAGGTCGAGCGCGCGATAAAGCTTTCCGGCTCGTTTATGCCCCGACGCTTCGCTTCTCTTGTCGATAAATTCGGCTCGGACTCCGAGGCTATGAAGCAGGCGGGAATAGCATACGCTACCGACCAGATAATCGACCTTTATGCAAACGGGATAAAGAACGTGCACGTCTATTCTATGAACAAGCCCGACGTGGCAGAGAAAATCCAAGCTAATCTTTCGGCGCTCATAGGTAAAAAGCTGTGAGTGTTATAAAGACGTTTGAACAACCGCCCTACAACTACAAAGAGATTTTGCGCTATTCGGGTGTTGTCGGTGACGTCACCGATTTTTCTTCCATTATCGACGAGTGTATATGCGAACTAAAAAAAAGACTCAAATACCTCGTCTGCTATGACGAGCTTGCCTTGAAAACAGAGGGCGACACAGTCTTTTTCGGTGATTTTTCGGTCAAGTCAAAGAGCCTTGCAAAAAACCTTTTGGGTTGCGATAGCGTTATCGTTTTTTCTGCAACGGTAGGGCTCGAAATAGACAGACTCATACTAAAATACGGGAAAATAAGTCCCGTAAAATCTCTCTTTTTCCAGAGCATAGGCGCAGAGAGAATAGAAGCGCTTTGCGACGCCTTTTGCGATTTTGTAAAAGAGGAAAAGGGAAGAGAGAATAAGAGAATACGTCCCCGATTCAGCGCAGGCTACGGAGACTGTCCTCTGTCTACGCAAAAGGATATTTTTGCGCTTCTCGATTGCCCGAAAAAAATAGGGCTTTCGCTTACTGAAAATCTTATGATGACACCGTCTAAATCGGTGTCCGCATTTATAGGAATAAAATAACTCTTAAATTGGAGAAAATAATGTCGGTTTTAAAGCTATTAAAGGAAAAGCTCGTTATACTCGACGGTGGACTCGGTACGCTTCTGCAAGCGCAGGGCCTTTCGGCAGGCGAGCATCCTGAGCGATGGGGAATAACCAAAAAAGAGCTTTTATCTACAATACACAAAAGTTATTTTGACGCGGGAAGTAATATCGTCTGCGCCAACACCTTTGGCGCGAACGTTTTGAAATTCGACGAAGAAGAGCTCGACCTTATCATTAAAAACGCCATCGAAAACGCGCGTCTCGGTGCAGAGATGAGCGCGTCAAAAAAAGAGAAATTCGTCGCTTTGGATATAGGCCCGACGGGTAAGCTCTTAAAGCCCTACGGAGACCTTGATTTTGAGAGAGCCGTAGAGATTTTTGCAAAGACAGTGAGACTCGGTGCAAAATATGGCGCCGACCTTATAATGATAGAGACGATGAACGATATATACGAGACGAAGGCGGCGCTTTTAGCGGCTAAGGAAAACAGTAGCCTTCCCGTATTCGTCTCGAATGCCTATGGCGCTGACGGAAAGCTTATGACAGGGGCCACCCCTTCTGCCGTTATTGCACTGCTTGAGGGTATGGGCGCTGACGCTATCGGTGTAAACTGTTCACTCGGACCGAAGCAATTAAGTCCTATCGTCAAAGAATATTTAGAGCTTTCTTCCTTGCCCGTCATCGTAAAGGCGAATGCGGGTCTGCCCGAAATTGTAGACGGGAAAACTGTGTTTAACGTAAAAGAGGACGAGTTTTCCTCTGACACCTGCGCTCTTGTGAAAATGGGAGCCCGTATCGTCGGCGGTTGCTGTGGCACTACACCCGATTATATAAAGGCACTGTGCGAAAAGGTAGAGGGTATAGAGTTAAAAGAGGTTACGAAAAAGAATTATACCGTAGTTTCCTCTTATACTCACACAGTAGATTTTGATTCGGGCATAGTTCTTATAGGAGAGAGAATAAACCCGACGGGTAAAAAGCGCTTTAAAACCGCTTTGCTTGAAAATGATACCTCTTATATTTTAAACGAGGGATTATCCCAGGCAGAGCGTGGCGCGCACATACTTGACGTAAACGTAGGGTTGCCCGAAATAGATGAGAAAAAGATGCTCTCGGACACCGTTTTTGAATTGCAGGCGGTGACCGATTTGCCTCTGCAGATAGATACGTCAGATGCCGTAGCTATGGAGAAAGCCCTTCGTATATATAACGGAAAGGCTATGATAAATTCGGTAAACGGAAAAGAAGAGGTTATGGAAAAAATCTTTCCGTTAGTCAAAAAGTACGGTGGTGTCGTAGTCGCACTTACACTTGACGAAAATGGAATACCGAAGACCGCCGAGGGCAGAATAGAGATAGCGAAAAGGATTCTGAAAAAAGCAGAAGAATACGGAATAGAGAAAAAGGATATTGTATTCGATACCCTCTGTATGACGGTAAGCGCGGACAAAAATTCAGGCAGAGTCACACTCGACGCTTTAAAAGCGATAAAAGAGGAATTGTCCTGTCACACCTCGCTCGGAATTTCAAACGTTTCCTTCGGACTTCCCGAGAGGGCAATAGTGAACAGTACGTTTTTTGCAATGGCGCTTGAAAACGGTCTTAGTGCCGCTATAATGAACCCCTATTCCGAGGAGATGATGAGGGTTTATTATTCCTATCGCGCGCTTTCGGGTATGGACGAAAGCTGTGCCGATTATATTTTTTTTGCAAGTGAAAGCAAGGCAGAGCAGAGCACGGAAGAAAAAAGTGTAATGACACTTTCAGAGGCGATAGTAAAAGGACTTTGCGCACAGGCGTCAGCACTCACAAAAGCTCTTTTGGAAAATAACGACGGAATGTCACTTGTGCAGAATGAGATAATTCCCGCACTCGATACAGTCGGACGCGGATACGAAGAAAAAAGGATCTTTCTGCCTCAGCTTCTTATGAGTGCCGAGGCGGCAAAGAGCGCATTCGAGTGTATAAAGGAAAAGCTAAAGGGAAACTCGTCTGTAAAGCGCGGAAATATCGTCATAGCGACAGTAAAGGGCGATATACACGATATAGGAAAAAATATAGTAAAGCTACTTCTTGAAAACTACGGCTTTAACGTGATAGATTTAGGGAAGGACGTGGATAAAGAGGCGGTTCTTGACGCGGTAATAAAGCACGAGGCGAAGCTCGTCGCACTCAGCGCGCTTATGACTACCACAGTCCCCGCGATGAAGGAGACTATCGAGCTACTGAAAAAGCAAGTCCCCGACTGTCGTGTCGTCGTCGGTGGCGCGGTGCTTACCGAGGAATATGCGAAAGTAATAGGCGCAGATAAATACGGCGCCGACGCTATGGACGCGGTAAGGTATGCCGAAAGCATATTGAAGTAATATTTTGACAATAATATAGAAAAAGAAAGGGAGATAGATATGGAAATCACGAAGGGGATACGCTATATAGGCGTAGACGATAAGGAAATAGACCTCTTTGAAGGTCAGTACGTAGTGGAAAACGGAATGGCTTACAATTCCTACGCAATAATTGATGAAAAGATTGCGATAATGGATACAGTAGATAAGAATTTTACAAACGAATGGCTCGATAAAATTCAGGCCGAGCTCGGAGAGCGAAAGCCCGATTATCTCGTCGTATTGCATATGGAGCCCGACCATTCTGCAAATATAGCGAATTTTATGGACGTGTATAAGGACGCGAAAATCGTGTCGAGTTCAAAGGCGTTTTCTATGATGAAGGGCTTTTTCGGCACAGATTTCGAGGACAGAAGAATAGTTATCGGAGAGGGGGATACGCTTTCTCTTGGCGAGCACAAGCTCACCTTCTATACTGCGCCTATGGTGCATTGGCCCGAGGTCATAGTCGCTTATGAAAGCAAGGAAAAGGTACTCTTTTCAGCAGACGCATTTGGAAAATTCGGTGCGCTTGATACCGACGAGGACTGGGCGTGCGAGGCTCGCCGTTACTATTTCGGCATAGTGGGAAAGTACGGCGCACAGGCGCAGGCATTACTCAAAAAGGCTTCTGCGCTTGACATTGAGACCATCTGCCCCCTTCACGGCCCCGTATTGAAGGAAAACCTTTCTTATTACCTTGACCTTTATAACAAATGGACTACCTACACCCCCGAAAGCGAGGGAATTATGATAGCCTATACCTCGGTATATGGCAATACCAAAAAGGCGGTAGAAATGCTCGCCGATAAATTGAAGGCAAACGGCGCACCTAAGGTAGTGGTGTGCGACCTTGCCCGCGAGGATATGGCAGAGGCGGTAGAGGACGCGTTTCGTTATAACAAGCTCGTTTTGGCTACCACCACTTATAATGCCGATATCTTCCCGTTTATGAAGCATTTTATCGACCATCTTACAGAGAGAAATTATCAGAACAGAACCGTCGCCTTTATAGAAAACGGCTCTTGGGCGCCCACCGCGACCAAGGTGATGAAAAAGATGCTCGAAGAGTCCAAAAATCTCACCTATGCGGAAAACACCGTCACCATAAAGTCGGCACTTTCCGACGATAGCACGGCACAAATAGACGAGCTTGCAAAAGAGCTTTGCCGTGAGTACGAAAAGCCGAGCGAGGAGAAAAACAACTCGAAAGCACTCTTTAATATCGGCTACGGGCTTTACGTAGTCACCTCAAACGACGGCAAGAAGGATAACGGACTTATAGTAAACACTGTCGCGCAGGTGGCAAGCAATCCGAATAAGATAGCGGTCACGATAAATAAGCAGAATTATTCTCATCACGTCATCAAAAATACGGGCAAAATGAATATAAACTGTCTTACAGTCGATACACCCTTCTCGGTATTTGAAAACTTCGGATTCAGAAGCGGAAGAAGCGTTGACAAGTTTGAAGGTGAAGCGGTTTTACGCTCGGATAACGAGCTTGCCGTTCTTACAAGATATATAAATGCCTATATGTCGGTAGAGGTAGAGCAGTATATAGACCTCGGCTCTCACGGTATGTTTATATGTAAAATAACCGAGTCGAGAGTCATTTCCGACGTTGAAAGTATGACCTATTCCTACTACCACGCAAACGTAAAGCCGAAGCCCAAAACCGAGGGTAAAAAGGGCTACGTGTGTAAGATATGCGGATACGTGTACGAGGGAGATCCTCTGCCTGAGGATTTCGTCTGCCCGCTCTGTAAGCACGGCAAAGAGGACTTCGAGCCTATACAGTAAAAACGCTATGCAAAACGGATTTGAATTTAAAAGAATTTCAGCGGATGAAATCGAAAGAGTCCTTCTGATTTTAGACGACGCGAAAAATGAAATGAAAACGACCTCTTTTCAGTGGCAAAACGGATATCCAAATAGGGATTCGCTTTCATTGGATATCGAAAAGGGCATTTTATACGGCGCCTACGAGGACGGACGTCTGCTCGCATTTTTCGCTATGATAGAAGAATTAGACGAGGATTACTTTTATATTGAGGGCGAGGGGTGGAATATCCCCTCGACCGAAAAGGGTAGTCTCATCGTACATAGAGTAGCGGTCAAAAAAGAAGAGTACGGACGCGGTATCGGAAAAAGGATTTTCGATTTTGCAAAAGAGTATGCAAAAGACATGTCGCTCAAAGCTATAAAGATAGATACCCACGAGAAAAATATCCGTATGCAGAAGCTACTCGAAGGACAGGGGTTTTCTTTCCGCGGAATTATATACATCGGACGAGAAAAAACAAATAAAGCGCGACGCGCTTACGAATATCTGATAAAATAAAGGAGATTTAAAATGGATATCAAAGAAATACTCAATAAGGTTGACCACACCCTGCTTGCCCCCAATTCAACTTGGGAGCAGATAAAGGCTATTTGCGATGACGGAATACGCTTTTCGGTTGCATCGGTTTGCATCCCCGCTTCCTTTGTAAAGCGTGCTAAGGATTACGTAGGCGACGACCTCAAGGTTTGTACCGTTATCGGCTTTCCTCTCGGCTACAGCAAGACCGAGGTGAAGTGCTTGGAGACCAGAGAAGCCATCGCTGACGGCGCTGACGAGATAGATATGGTTATAAATATCGGTGCTTTGAAGGATAAGGAATACGATTATATTCTTAATGAGATCAAGGCTATAAAGGAAGCTTGTCAGGGCAGAATTTTGAAGGTCATTATAGAGACCTGCCTTCTTACCGAAGAAGAGAAGGTTAAGATGTGCGAGCTCGTTTCTCTTTCCGGCGCTGACTACATAAAGACCTCGACAGGCTTTTCTACTGGTGGCGCGACGAAGGAGGATATTGCCCTCTTTGCGAAAAACGTTAAGGAAGGCGTAAAAATAAAGGCAGCAGGCGGTATCTCGTCGATAGAGGACGCAGAGGATTTTGTAAAACTCGGTGCAGACAGACTCGGCACGAGCCGAATAGTAAAGATACTCAAAAACGAGGATAAGGATAAAAAGGGGTATTGATATGACCGAAAAGGATTTGTGTAAAAAAGCGATAGAAGCGGCGAAAAATTCCTACGCCCCCTATTCAAACTACAACGTAGGCGCGGCTCTTCTCACAAAGTCGGGTAAGCTTTACCTCGGTGCCAACATAGAAAATGCCGCGTACCCCGCCACCGTATGCGCAGAAAGAACCGCTATTTTCAAGGCGGTGAGCGAGGGCGAGCGCGACTTTGCCGCTATTGCCGTGGTAGGTGTAAAGGACGGTGTGGTTATGGGTGACTCGTACCCCTGCGGTGTCTGCCGTCAGGTAATGTCGGAATTCTGTGAAAAGGATTTCCCCGTATTGCTTGTAAAGAGTGAAGAGGAGTTTGAAAAATACACACTTTCCGAGCTTCTGCCGTTTTCATTCATATTGGACAAATAAAAAAATCGCTGTGTCACTTGACACAGCGGTTTTTTGTTATTTTAAAAGGTTAAAATTCCTAAATGCTCTAAAAGGATTTTGAGCCCTATAAAGATGAGCACCGCACCACCGAAGAATTCCGCCTTCGACTTAAAGAGAAGTCCAAAGGTCTTTCCGAGCGCTACGCCGAAGGATGAAAATGCAAAAGTGATGATACCGATAAGAGAAATGGAAATCCAGATGTTTACGTTAAGAAAGGCAAACGTCACGCCCACAGCCAGAGCGTCTATGCTTGTCGCCACCGCCATAGGAAGCATACTCTTGACAGAAAGTGAGCAATCCGCACATTCCTCTTCGCCCGACAGTGCCTCTCTTATCATGTTTATGCCGATAATAGAGAGAAGAACGAAGGCTATCCAATGGTCGAATTTAGTTATGTAATCTCTGAAATTTATGCCGAGAAAAAAGCCTATAAGAGGCATAAGCGCCTGAAAACCGCCGAACCAAAGACCGACTGTCGCCATCTGCTTTACCCCTGCCTTTTGTACGGCGAGTCCTTTACATATAGCGACAGCGAAGGCGTCCATAGCCAGCCCCACCGCGAGTATAAGC
>JAZOOB010000020.1:0-10628 GCA_045654845.1 Eubacteriales bacterium
AAATGCTCCTTTATATATTATTTTTTATTAACAATAATATTCGATAGAAAGCCAACTTTCTACAAAAATCATTATATCATAAATTTGTCAAATATGCAATAATAAAATTAAAAAAACTCTTTTTTTTACACCGCGTTAATAGTTTGCGGTATATATGCTCTACCGTTTTGCAAGAAAAAAATTTAAAAATGCAAAATCGACTATAATATAGGATTTTTCTATCATAATCTTTATAAAAAAATATTCTTTTACAGCCTGTTCTTTCAAAAAAATCTCCAAAACTTCTTTTAAATGCAATTTTGGATAATATTACCAAATTTTATTGGAAATTTTTGTTAAACTTTTTGTCGCAATATCTATTGCAATTTTTGGCACGATATGGTAAAATTTGTATATCCAAAAATTAACAGGAGTAACAATATGGAAGACAGAAGAAAAATTCTAATAGCGAGTGAAAATGCAGGCGAAAGGAGTGCTTTACGCGTTCATCTTGAAAAATCGGGTTACAGATTCATTGAAGAGGCGGTAAACGGCGAGGACGCTCTTGTGAAAATCGGAAGAAGCCATCCCGACGTCGTAATAATCGACCTATGGCTCTCAAAAATTGACGGAATTGGCGTGATAAAGAATGCAAAGAGCCTAAATTACGGAAGTGACCGTATTCCCTCCTTCATTCTTGTATCAATGGTATCTAATCAAAACGTTTTCATAGAGGCAAACAATGCAGGTGCAGATTTGTGCATATTAAAGCCTTATGATTTAAAGAGCATGGGCGAGCATATTCAGTCTATTCTCATAAGAAGAAACGCGCCTCAAAGCACGGGTGCAAATGCCTTGCCCGACATTGAAACACAGGTAACTCAGATTATCCATCAGATAGGAATCCCTGCACATATCAAAGGCTATCAGTATTTAAGAAGCGCTATAATAATGACTATAAACGACAATGAGATAATAAATTCCGTAACAAAGGTATTATACCCCTCCGTTGCGAAAAAATATTCTACGACGACCTCCCGTGTAGAAAGAGCAATAAGACACGCGATAGAGGTAGCGTGGGACAGAGGTGACATAGACACCTTGAATCATTATTTCGGCTATACAATACAGAATTCCAGAGGAAAGCCCACAAACAGCGAATTTATCGCGATGATAGCCGATAACTTAAGACTTAAATATAAGTTATATTAAAAAGAAAAATCCGCTTTATCAAAAGCGGATTTTATTTTTATTTTTTCGTGAAGGATTGACCGTCGCTTACAAAAACGATAGTTCCATGAAGGTCTGTCCTGTAATAAGGGAGGTCAAGGCTCTCGAGCTTATCCAGCGTTTCCTTATGTGGATGATTGTAGGAATTTCCTTCACCCAAGCTCATAATCGCTACGTCGGGCGAAACCGCCTTTAAGAAATCGAGTGTAGACGAGGTGGACGAGCCGTGGTGTCCCATCTTCAGTATATCCGACTTCAAAAGCTCCGAGGGATAAACGGACAAGATCTTTTCTTCAGACTCCTCTTCAGCATCTCCCGTAAACATGACCGAGGTGCTACCGAAGTTGAGCTTTAATACAATACTGTAATTGTTAATATTCTTGCCACCCTCGTCATTCGGGGCAAGAATCTTGAAGCTGACGTCACCGAGCTGATATTCATCACCCGATATCGCTTCAATCAAATTCAAGTCTTTGCTTTCAATCGCGTCCAAGGTCTGCTCAAATATGACGGTATCAGCTACACAGTTAGGCATCAAGACGTTTTTGATATCGAACTCTTCGATTATCTGCGGAGCACCGCCAATGTGGTCGGCATGCGGATGCGTAAGAATAAAAAAGTCTATCTCCGTGATTGCGAGATCTTTTATGTATTCTATTATACTGTTCGTTACGGAATTTTTCTTATAGCTTGAGTCAATAAGAATCACACAATCCTTTGCAACGATCAATGCACAATCCCCCTGACCTACGACGAGGAAATGAATTTGCATTTCGCCCTCTACCGTAGGATCTGTTATATCCTGTGGCGGTGGGGTTATTTCATCGTCATTGCCTGTGGTATCCTTTGGAATAAGTCCTTCAATAAATGATCCTATATCTTCAATCTGCCCTTTGTCTATATCGGGCATCTCGCAAGAGGTCAAAAGAGAGGAAATCAAAAGAATGAATACTACTAAAAAGGCAAATAATCTTTTAAAATTCAAGATCTTTTTCATTTTATGCTTCGTCTGCCCTCCAGCGCGCGATTCAAGGTCACTTCGTCTGCATATTCAAGGTCTGCGCCGACGGGCACACCGTATGCAAGTCTGCTCACAGTGACGTCGGTATTAGAAAGAAGTCTTGCAAGATACATAGCCGTAGCTTCACCCTCTACTGTCGGGTTTGTGGCTATTATTATTTCCTTGATCTTCTCGTTTTCAAGACGTAGAAGAAGCTCTTTTATGCGAATTTCCTCAGGCCCTATGCCGTTTATCGGGGAAAGCACTCCACCAAGCACGTGATATCTGCCACGGAATTCTCTAATTCTTTCAAATGACATAACGTCCTTTGCGTGCTCGACTACGCAAATAACACTTTCGTCTCTATCTTCATCCTTACATATGGGACATAGCTCATTTTCCGAAATGTTACCGCACACGCTACAAAAATGAATATCGGATTTCGCACTCAGAATGGCAGACGAAAACTCAGTAGCCTCCTCATCTGTCATATCAAGCACAGAGAAAGCAAGTCTGACCGCCGTTTTTCCGCCTATGCCAGGTAGCTTTTTAAACTGATTTATCAGATTCTGAAGGGGTTCAATATAATCTATCATAGTGATCAAAACAGATTAGGCATACCGGGCATTCCGCCGAGCTGACCTGTAATCTTTCCCATCTCATTATTTGCTGTATCGTCAACAAGCTTTACAGCCTGATTTACACCTGCGACGAGAATGTCGGAAAGTGTTTCAATATCATCGGGATCTACTATTTCGGGATCAATATCTATTGCGAGAATCTCTCTTTTTCCGTTTATTTTAATATTAACGACTCCGCCACCTGCAGAAACGTCATACTCTCTCGCTTCAAGCTCTTCCTGAAGCGTAGCCATATCCTCCTGCATCTTTTTTATCATATTAGCCATATTGGCTCCACCGTTATTAGGAATTCTAACCTTCATAATACCTCCAAATATTTTAAATTTTACTTTCCAATTCTTTTATAAGGGAAAAGGAAGATTCTTCCGTTTCTGTTTCAAAGACAAGTTCTGAAGGCATTTTCCCCTCGACTGTCAGAATTGCACATTTAAGCGCGTCGGCATTTTTAAGTATCTGATCGCCTATAAATTTATTTTTCGTCTTTACGACGTAAACTCCGTCCGAAGAAACGTAGCATTTAGAGCCGGACATAAGCCCTGCAAGAGAAACCTTAGTTTTGGAAATCTCTTCAATGATCTCACTCCAAGAGCTACAAGTTCTCAAATTCGCGCTTTGTTTTTCGGCAGAAGCCTTTTCCTTCTTTTCCTCTTTGTCAGCTTCTACCTTCTTTTCTTCCTTTACAAACGCCTTTTTTTCGGGTGCGGGTTTAGGCGCTTCGGCTATTTGTGATATCTCTCCGATCTTTATCATTGATATCTGTTTTTCAAGCTCGGAAATGCGAAGAAGCATACTTTCGGGTGAAACAGAAAGCTTAGGCTCGCACATACGAGTAAGGAACAACTCGACTATGCTCTGCTTAGACACGTCCATTTTCTGCATACTGATAAACGCATCTTCAAGAAGCTTGCTGTGATAAAGAAGCTGTTCCATAGTAAATGACTTTTCTATTTTACAAATAGAATCTATTTCCGCGTCGGTCAAGTCGAGATAATTCTTCGCTTCATCGACGGGCATCAGCTTGACAAGCATCAGGTCTCTGTAATAGTCAATAAGCTCGCGCCAGAAAACAGACAAATCCTTTGAAGAAAGGACAATATCCGAAACAATCTTATAAATTCGAGAATATTCTTTGGCAGAAATAGCGTTTACTAAATCTTCTACGTTTTTGCGGTTTCCGACTCCCAATATGCGAATGACTAAGGAATCGTCTATTCTCTCCTTCATTCCCGCACAGAGCTCAAGCAAGCTGAGTGCGTCGCGCATACCACCTTGGGCGGTCTTTGCAATAGCTCGTGCGCCACTTCTGTCGAGATCAATTCCCTCTTGCTCGGACACGTACATAAGTCTGTCAACTATTACGTCGGTGGACATACGTCTGAAATCGAAGCGCTGACATCTTGAAATTATGGTGCTTGGAAGCTTATGAAGCTCGGTGGTCGCCAAAATAAATACTGCATGAGCAGGTGGCTCTTCAAGTGTCTTTAAGAGCGCGTTAAACGCGCCGCCTGACATCATATGCACCTCGTCTATAATATAAACTCTGTATTTCAAAAATGAGGGTGTGAATACTATTTCTTCCTTGATATCGCGGACGTTATCGACACCGGTGTTGCTCGCTGCGTCCATCTCTATAATGTCGGTAGCAGTACCTGCCTCAACCGAAAGACACGCTTCACACTTATTACAAGGATTTCCGTTCTGCGGATTTTCACAGTTTATAGCCTTTGCCAAAATTTTAGCACAGCTTGTCTTACCGGTACCGCGGGAGCCACAGAAAAGATATGCATGCGAGGTCTTGTTGTTAGCTACCTCGTATTTCAGAATATCGGTAATAGAATTCTGGCCGCAAACGTCGTCAAAATCCTTCGGTCTCCATTTTCGGTAGAGCGCTTTATACATCTTACCTCCAAAATAAAAACGGACTGATGCGCCTATGAAACAATATAGAACACCAGTTCCAAAATAATAAAATTCCGAATGTCTGAGTGAGACCATACATCGCAAGATCGAGAATGTTCTTACATACGTTAACAGCAGAACTCGCTCCAAACAGGCAACCCTGCGGCACACCGGAGAAACCGTTTAATGCTGCTTAGTTCCCTACCTGACATGGTTCACGGCGTCCGATTGCGCAAGACCCATTCTTCAACACGAATATCTGAAGCGCAGACTACACAAAAACATCCCTCAAAAGCGAAAGCCACCCCTGCTATAGCGGATTTCAGGTACAAGGCACCGCTACCGCCCCGGCTGGTATGGTCCACTCAGACATCCGGAAGTTTTAACAATATTAGTATAGCAGATTTCACTGCTTTTTGCAATAGAATTTTATCTTTTTAACAAACTTTTTAAATTATAAATCCACCGTCGACGGAAAGCACCTGACCCGTTATAAAATCGGACTCTTCTTCGCATAAAAAGTAAGCAACTCTTGAAATATCTCTCGGTGTACCGAGTCTGCCTACGGGCGTTTCTTCAATGAGCACGTTTCGGTCATCTTCCGAAAGAGCCTTATTCATATCGGTATCAATAACACCGGGGGCTATACAGTTTACAGTGATTTTGGAAGGGCCAAGCTCCTTTGCCAACGCCTTCGTCATTCCTATAAGAGCCGCCTTTGTCGCGGAATAATGAACCTCGCACGACGCTCCCGAAATGCCCCACATGGAAGATATATTTATTATTCTGCCCTGTTTTTTTGCTATCATTTCGGGCAAAACTTCGCGAGTATAATAATAAGCCCCGTTTACGTTTACGTCGAAAATACGTTTCCAGTCCTCAGTCTTTATATCTGTGAAAAGAGAAAACGAGCTGATAGCTGAATTGTTAATCAATGCGTCAATATGAGAAAGGTGCTTTTCTGCCTTTCTTACGGCAGATATGACCTCATTTTCGTTTGCAGAATCGGCACAAATAGCAAGCGCACCTGTTTCGTCCGCCAGCATATTCGCCTCTTTTTCAGAGCTCTTATAGGTAAAAGCGACCTTATATCCCTTTTCGCAAAAATATCTGACCATATCCGCGCCGATACCGCGCGAGCCGCCCGTAATCAAAATCGTGTTCATTTTATTATCCTTTACTTTTATCGTATCAAAAGACCTTAAATCAATTAAATTCTAATGTAATAATACCACATTCAGCGAATAATTGCAAGGAATTTTTAAAGTCATTAACTTTTTATTGTATTTACAAGAAAAATATGGTATCATATAATAAAATACTTTAAAGGATTTTTTATGATACTTATTATTGAAAACGACAAAACGAAGGGCAAGGATTGCGTAAAAAAGCTCAAGGGCGAGGGTGTACTTTCATATGCCTGTCATGAAGACGAGCTTTTCACAATTACAGAAAAATACAGATTTGACCTTTTCTTAATTATAGACAGCTCTTCTCTTTCCGATGCTAAATCAATTTGTGAAAAATTAAAGACCTCGTATCGAAAGATACCTTTAATAATTTTCGCCAAAAACGAAACAGAAGAAGAGCTGAACGCGTTAAACCGATATGCAGATAATATTATCCTTCCCGACGTTTCCTTAAAGAAATCCATACCGATAATTATGGAATACATAAGAATATTCTCGGGCAGAAGCAGAACTGATATGATTTACAAATCAGTCAGAATTGAGCTGTATGGAAAATCCGTCTACGTATTTGGCACAGAATTCGACGCAACGAAGAACGAATATGCCATATTAAGATATATGACTATCGCGTCCGGCGAGGTTTCTATCGATGAATTAAGAGCCTTTTGCTTTGAATCTAAAAACGGAATAAGCGCACACGGTGTCGTCGCCGCAATTTCAAGAATAAATCAAAAGACGCTTTCACAATTTGGGCGCAAAATAATACAGCCCACAAAAAATCAAAATTACATTATCGCACAATAAAGTAAATATAATAACCTTTTCCGCATATAATACTTTAAGTACTATATGCGGTTTATTTTTTATAAGGAGTAATTTTTATGTATGGCGATCTGTCTTCTATCGCATTAAACCTTCTATATCTTATTTTAGGAATAGGAAGTCCACAATGCTTCCCCGAGCCTCTTTCTTCTGCCGAAGAAAAAAGCCTGTTTTTAGAGATGAAAAACGATAAAAAAGGAAAAGCAAGAGCGAAACTCATAGAACACAACCTTCGTCTTGTGGCACACATAGTGAGAAAATATTATACATCTTATCAATATCCTGACGACCTCGTTTCGATAGGAAGTCTGGGACTTATAAAGGCGATAGACACCTTTGACTGTGAAAATGGCGCAAGATTCGCTACTTATGCGTCGAAATGCATTCAAAATGAAATTCTTATGTTTTTCCGTTCGCAGAAAAAGCTCTCAAACGAGGTTTCTATAAATGAAACAATAGACGTAGACAGAGACGGAAATCCCTTGACCTACATAGATATAATAAGCTCGGAAGACACAATAGCCCACGATCTAGACATTAAAGTACATATAGAAAAAGCATACGAGCTTATAAATGAAATCCTCGATAAAAGAGAAAGAAAAATTATAATTATGAGATACGGACTTTCCTCTTCGCCTGCGCTGACACAAAGAGAGGTAGCAAAGGCACTTGGCATTTCACGCTCATATGTGAGCCGTATTGAAAAGAAGGCGCTCGAAAAGCTAAAAGAAAATTTTGGAGCTCCGCATCTCTATTTTGACTCAAAATAAAAAGATTAGTTTGAATTATGTATTGTTTTCTTCTTTTTGCGAAAAATACAATATAACGGACAATATAAATCCGTATTTTTTGAAAGGGGAAAATTGTACAAGATACAATTCCGTTTGCATATGATACTTGATAGAATCGCATTGATTTTGTCCATTGTTGGAGCTTTAAACTGGGGCAGCATCGGTCTTTTTAAGTTCGACGTTGTAGCTTGGCTCTGCGGCGGGCAGACCTCTGTTGTCAGCAGAATTATTTACGTGGTTGTAGCCTTGGCGGGAATCTGGTGTATCTCACTTCTCTTCCGCCCCGACGAATACAGAGTTACTTCTACCGACAAAGACTAATAAGTAGGATCAATCCTACTCAAAGGCAGAGCTTCTCGCTTTGCCTTTTTCTCTTATTAACATTTTGCAAAAATACAAATAAAATGATAGAGAGAAATATTTTCTCAAAATCCATTTTTTTCTTGATTAAAAAGCAGTAAAAAAAGGCAAAATATGAATACACTGCAATAAAATGCAGTCAATCCGAAGAAGAAAGGATTTCGCGCACGAAGCGAATTTAAAAATCTAATGAATATACGACGAGGGGATATTTACTATGCCGATCTGAGCCCTGTTATCGGAAGCGAGCAAGGCGGCCTGCGACCTGTACTTATAGTTCAAAATGACATAGGAAACAGATATAGTCCTACCGTTATAGCGGCTGCAATTACAAGCAGAATGGGAAAGACCAGACTTCCTACCCATATTGACGTTTTCGCTGATAAGGTAGGGCTTGCAAAGGATTCTGTCATTTTACTTGAGCAGGTGCGCACCTTGGACAAAAGACGCTTAAAGGAAAGAATGGGGCATTTGGACGACAGCGTAATGCAAAAGGTAAACGATGCTATTTCTATAAGCTTCGGCTTAAATGAAAATCCTCAAAGAGCATTTGGTAGCGACGCCCGAGTTTATACAGGCAGCTCATATTCTGTGGCGAAGGAAATTCAGACCCAAGAGAGAGAAACACTTGAGCCTGTGGCACTTTCCAACGATACCACAAGTAATGATAACTATTCTAGTGCAAAGGAAGAAAACGGTTATAGCGCCTTTTAAATAACTTTATTTCTGATGAAAAAACGCTTATGACATAAGTCATAGGCGTTTTTGAGTGTAAAACATAATTTAAGAAAACAATTCTATTTAGTAGCCCTCTTGCATAAATTGTAATATAGAAAAGAAAAAATAATAAAAATAAAGAGGTTAAGTATGCAAAATCTGTATTTGCCCGAGGGCTCAATCATTTCAAGTCTTGAAAATCACGAATTTCTATCCTCTCTTCCAATGCTGGAACGAGCTATGGAAAAGCAGAAAATTCTCGAATCCAACGTAATCCTATGCGACAGTAAATTTCAGCTACATATAGACCTGCACGGTATAAAAGGAATAATGCCGAGAAACGAAGTACAATATTCTCCGACAGGTGAAGAAATAAAAGATATAGCTGTCCTTACGCGAGTAGGAAAACCTATCTGTTTTAAGGTTACAGGCTTTATGAGAGATGAAAACGGCGAGCTCTGTGCCTATCTATCAAGAAGATGTGCGCAGATAGAGTGCATGAATAATTATATTTCCACCTTGCGCGCAGGCGATATCATACCGAGCCGAATAACGCATCTGGAAAGCTTCGGTGCATTCGTTGACGTAGGCTGTGGAATTATTTCCTTACTTTCGATTGACTGTATTTCGGTATCGAGAATATCTCACCCGAAGGACAGATTTTCTGTCGGGGATAAAATAAACGCTATCATCAAAAACATTGACGAGCAAGGCAGAATTTACGTTTCTCACCGCGAGCTACTCGGAACTTGGGAAGAAAATGCAGAGCTTTTCTCGGCAGGTCAAACGGTAGCGGGCACAGTCAGAAGTATAGAAAGCTACGGAATTTTCGTAGAGCTTATGCCGAATCTCGCAGGACTGGCAGAGCTGAAGGCGGGTGTGGAGGTAAACCAGACCGCCGCCGTTTATATTAAAAGCATTATCCCCGAAAAAATGAAGATAAAGCTTATAGTCATCGACTCTCACTATGACGTTCCCGCACCTAAGCAGATAAAATATTTTGTAGATCCTCAAAGAACGCTACATATGGATAGATGGGTGTATTCCCCCGACTCGTCTTACAAGCTTATAGAGACAATATTTGAATAATAATAAACGGCATATCACACGATATGCCGTTGTTTTTATATTGTTTATTAAATTCTCTTCCACGTTTTAGGGCTGAACAATATAAGCACGGGAAGAATTTCCAATCTGCCAAGCAACATGGTCAATGATAGCACAATCTTTGAAAACGCGCTATAATCCATATAGCTTGCATAAGGACCTATCGCCTCAAAGGCAGGACCGACGTTAGATATACAAGCCAAGGCAGAAGAAAAATTAGAGAAAAATCCGTGCTTGACCTCGTACGTGCCCGCGTCGGAAACGATAGTCGCTATTTCTCCGTTAATAGGGTCAAAGGACAGTAAAAACACCGCGCCCATAAGGATGAATGCATATAGAGTAATAAATGCGAAAACGTCATTTATCGTCTTTTCCTCAAGGCTTTTTCCCTCAAATTTAGACTTTGGAACGCAACGTGGCTTTATGAGCTTTCTTACGTTAACGTAACCGCCCTTTGCCGAAATAACTATTCTCGACACCTTCATTCCGCCCGCCGTAGAGCCCGCCATTGAGCCACAAAACATAACGAGAACCAAAACTGTCGTGGCAAGCATAGGCCATACGTGATAGTCTGTCGTTGTATATCCCGCCGTCGTTATAAGTGAAACTACTTGGAAAAATGCGTGACGGAAGGATTCCTCTGCGGTATATTCCTGCGGAAATGCATCGATTCTCCACAAAAGACTGAAGAAAACGAGTGCGACGGCAGAAGCTAAAATGAAGAAATAGGTTTTTAGCTCCTCACTCTTCAATATAGCCTTTACCTTTCCTATAAGCAATAAATAGTAGAGGCTGAAGTTACAACCGAACCATACGAGGAATATAGCCACTACGTATTGTGAAAACGGGTTGAGAAGCTCCATGCTTCCAGGCAGGAAACCGAATCCACCCG
>JAZOOB010000021.1:0-15841 GCA_045654845.1 Eubacteriales bacterium
AAATCTGCACTCTTTTCCCTCTTCGTTTTGCGCGTAGTCCCATTTTTCTCCCGTGAAGCCGTGGCCGTAAAACGCCCACCTTTTGTCGTAGGTCATTTGAGTTACCTGATGCCCTACTCTTATCTCTACACCGTCTATCTCTATCACACTGTTTTTTGGGTATATTTCAGCTCTGGGAATGAGTTCCTTTATAACCTCTTCTATATCGTTATTCCCAGGGACTATAATGACCCTCGCGTCCGAATTTTCTAACGTTTTGAGTATATGCTTTATCTTTTTTTCGTATTCGTATCGCGTATAGGGGATTCTGCCCGCCTTGACCTCGTCGGCAAGGTCTCCCGTATGCAGAATTATATCGGGCGAAACAAGCTCTATAAGACGCTTAAAATACGGATAGTTTTCCGAATGGGTGTCGCCTATGTGAAGAAGCCTTTTGCCCTTTATTTCATATACGCCCGAAGGAATTTCTATATTCTCGGTATAAGGCGAAGAAAAGCGCTTTTCGTCCTCTTTTTCTCTTAAAACGTAGTTAGAAAAGGTCCTTTCCTCTGCAACGTCCGAAATCATATCCCTTGATACGAGATATATGGGGTTTGTGAGCATTATGCATCGGCCGTCTTCGTTATACATTTCGACGCGCGCAAAGCTGACCTTGTTTTTGTAGGAAAGCTCGAATTCAAGCGAGTAATCACCCTCGTTTTCTATTCTGTCCTCTATAAGAAGCTCTCCGTCCGCTATAACGCGAATGCGCGAGCCGACGACTGCATTTTTGACCGAGAAGTACATTTTTCTCGGTTTGTCTTCGGCTATAATCGCCGAGCCCATTCTCGCAATACCCGAATTAAAGGATATTTCCGACTTTAAAAGCACGGGGTCGCCCATATAGACGTCGCCCGCCTTCATTGACCTTATAAGCACTTCCTCGGAAACGGGGAACTCCGCCTTTTTCGGCACGGCGATCCAGCTCGCAAAATTATTCCCTTCAAACCAGCGTCTGTCGTTATAATGGCTGTCACTGTCTCCGTATCCTGTTATAAAAATTCCCGAAAGGCTCAGCTTGTCCCAAAGGGCAAGATATTCAGAAAGACCGAAGCAACCGCGTCCGTCGGGGAATCCTACCTCCATAAGAGTCGCGCCACAGACCTTCTTTTCTATAAGGCTTTCGCTTTCCTTTTCTACGTAGCCCTTTATCTCTTCTTCGGTCAGATCCTTTAACGCCTTGTATTTTTCATTTTCAAAGGGGTGGTTGTAGGCGAAAATTCCGCTGTGCGCCTTTACGTGCTCGACGGCTTCTTTTTCGGTGACAGAATATCCGCGCTTTTCGTAATCTATTACGGGCACACAGGTGGAAAATACGTTTTTATGCTGACCTGCGCCACTTATCTCGGTGGTGACAAACGGCTTTACTCCGTACTTTTCTCCTATCTTGTCCGCTATTTCTCTTTGTCTGACTATTACGTCATCATAGGTATATTTTCTCTTTATTTCAAAACGGTCTATTATGCACTCGGCATATCCGCCGTCCTTGGCTTCAACCGTAATAAGCAGAGTGTCAAATACGTTATCAAGTCCGCCTATTTCCCAAAGCTCTCTCATATCGTCGGAAAGCGAGAGCTTATAAAGACCGTCTTCATTTTCCTTTATAGGCTTTATGACGGAATGTAAAATACCCTTCGGCTCGTAATCGCCAAACGCGTATATAAGGTGCGCGGGCTTATGGTCGGGCGGACGCTGAGAAAGGCGTACGTCGAGATATACGTGCGAGTCCCCTACGGTCTTTATTTTCAAGCCGAGTGTAAGCTCTACCTCGGCAATAAGCGAAACCGTATGCTTCGTACCCGACGAAGAAAACGACGCCCCACCCTTTTTGTAGTCGCTACCGTTTTCCGAAAAGGAAAGCTTCAAAAAATCACTTCCCGCGACGAGCTCTGCTCCGCCAAAGGCGTCGAAGCCATAGATAGCCCTTTCGTCCTCTATTTTGGCAAGACCGCGACTGAAATCAAAATTTTCAATAGCGCTTTTCTTTTTGCCCGTACGAGTGTCGTGGTCGGTAAATCGTATGTATCTCATGCCGAGGCTTTTTGCATTATATATGTGCCCCTCCATACTGCCTCCCGGCTGGTGGCAGGTGTGAAGATGCATAGGCATACACTCGTATATCATAGCTCGCTCCCCTTTACATACTTATACTAAATTATACCATACTTAATTATACCATACTTAAATTGACAATACAATGTGTTTTTTATGAACTTTTACATTGACTTTTCTCCCTATATGATGTAAAATTATAAGCGACAAAGAAAAAGAAGGTGTATATATGAAAATTGAATTGCTTCCCGAAGGTGGAAGCTTTTATAAGGTAAACCTGCATTGTCATACGAACGTTTCCGACGGAAAGGGCTCGCCCGAAGAGGTAAAAGAATTCTACAAGGCAAAAGGATATAGCGCGGTTGCATTTACCGACCACGAGGTTTTAATCGGTCACGAGGATTTGTGCGACGAGGATTTTATCGCGCTTCACGGCTATGAACTGGCGATAAAGCCCGACTCAAAAAAGCACTCGGGCACCTTTATGCCCGTCCACCACTTTAACGCCATAGCTAAAAGTCAGGGCAATCTTACAATGCCGAATTTCTTCAAGAATAACCCCTCCTGCCCAGGAAACGCAGGTAAATGGTTGGACAAGGTGAAGTATTCCTCTATCATAGAGGACACCTCTTACGATAAAGAATGGATAAACGATTATATAAAGACCTTGAAGGACGCGGGCTTTTTAGTTACCTATAACCACCCTCAGTGGTCCTTACAGTCCCCCGAGAACTATTTGGCATTCTCTAACATTCACGCGATAGAGCTTATAAACGGCTCTTGCTGTGAATATAATGACAACACTTCTTTACATTTCGAGCAGATGCTCCGTAGCGGAATGAGAGTAGTTCCGTTTGCAGGCGACGATAACCACGCGCCGTCCGACTGCTTCCAAGGCTGGACTGTGGTGAAGGCAGAAGAACTCACCTACGAGAATATAACAGGCGCGCTTTCGCGTGGTGACCTTTACGTGTCGGAAGGACCTTCTATTCTTTCGCTCATCATTGAAGACGGAAAAATAAAGGTAAAGACCTCTCCCGTTTCCCGCATAGCGCTTTTAAGCGAAGGTCGACATTTAAGACGAGCGAAGGCTGAAGAGGGGCTTATAACCGAAGCGGAATTCGACTACCTTCCCGAATCCTTCGGTAGCTATTTCAGAATAGAAATACGCGACGGCGAGGGCTACAAGGCTTTTTCAAGAGCCTACTTTACCGACGAGATTTCACTTTAAGTGTCTATTATAAAAGCTCGGACACTCTCGTCCGAGCTTCATTTTTCGTTTTTGCTTTTTTCGAAAAACGCTCTGATACCAAGTATAATTATACAAGTTTTTTTGAAAAAAGCGAAAAAAATTGCAAAACTCTCTTGACAAATTAAAATAAAAGGTTTATCATAAGCACAAAGCATTATGAAAGGAGTAAACGGAATGTTCGCATTTGGATTTTCTTATCGATTTTATTATTTTACCAAAGACTGCCCGTTTACCGAAATGCACTAATCTTATTTTTAAGATACTTTTTAGTTAACGGACAGTCCGCATTTCTATACGCTTTTTGCGTGGAGTTGCGGTCTTTTTTGTTTTTATTTACACTTATTTGGGGGATATAATGAAAGAACTCGAAAACGCAAGGAAAATAATAAACGAGCTCGATTCCGAGATAGCGAAGCTTTTTGAAAAGCGAATGGACGCGGTAAAAGAGGTCGCCGATTACAAAAAGAAACATGGCGTTCCGATAGAGGACTTGGCGCGCGAAGAGGAAATGATAAAGAAAAACTCTGTCGCCGTACGCGAGGAATACCGCTCATATTACGTAAACTTTTTGCGCTCCTCTATCGAAATTTCGAAGAGCATGCAAAGAAAGCTTCTCGACGGAATGAGAGTGGCGTACAGCGGTGTCGAGGGCGCTTTTGCAAACGTGGTGGCAGAAAAAATATTCCCCGATGCGAAGGCTGTTCCGCACGCTAACTTCAAAGAAGCATACGAATCGGTAGTAAACGGAGAATGCGACTGTGCGGTGCTTCCGATAGAAAATAGCTTCAACGGTGACGTAGGCACGGTGCTTGACCTCGCCTTTTTCGGAAACCTTTATATTTCGGGCGTTTACGAAGCGGAAATAATACAGAATCTGCTCGCTGTAAAGGGCACGACGCTCGACGAGGTGAAAACCGTCATAAGCCACCCGCAAGCACTCGGTCAGTGCGCCTCCTACATAGAAAAGCACGGATTTGAAAAAATCGAGGCTATAAATACAGCGGTAGCGGCAAGAGAGGTCGCCGAGATGGGCAGACACGATATAGCCGCGATAGGAAGCGCCGAGGCGGCAGAAAAGTTCGGTCTTAAAAAGTTAGAATCTCACATAAATGAAAGCTCGATGAATACCACGAGATTTGCGGTATTCTCAAGAGAGCCGAAGGACGAAACACCGAAGGATCAGCATTTTATAATGCTCTTCACCGTCAAAAACGTGGCCGGCTCGCTTGGTAAGGCTATTTCGGTAATAGGTAGCCATAAAGTAAACCTTAAGGCATTAAAGAGCCGTCCGACAAAGGCTCTTGTCTGGGACTATTACTTCTATGCCGAGGGCGAAGGAAATATCAACAGTGCCGAGGGCAAGGCAATGCTCAAGGAACTTGAGGAATGCTGTAACACGGTAAAAATACTCGGCTATTACGAAAAGGAAATTAAAATATAACTTTTTGGAGAAGAAAAATGAAAATACCCGTAAAAACGTCAGGTGACGGATACGATATAATTTTAGAGCGCGGTGCTTTGTCGCGTATAGGTGAACACCTCGACCTTAAAAGAAAGGTGCTGATAGTCACCGACAGTGGCGTACCGTTTGAATATGCCGACAGAGTAAGGTCTTTTTGTGACGAGCCTTTCATCGTAACTCTGCCCGAGGGCGAGGGCTCAAAAAATATGGATAATTATACGAGATTGCTTGAAGCGCTCGTCAAAAACAATTTTACCCGTACCGACTGCGTCGTTGCCGTCGGTGGTGGGGTTGTGGGTGATCTTTCGGGCTTCGTCGCTTCCACCTTTATGCGAGGAATCGACTTCTATAATATCCCCACAACCGTACTTTCTCAGGTAGATTCCTCTATCGGTGGAAAGACAGCAATAGACTTTATGGGTATAAAGAATATAGTCGGCGCATTTTATCCGCCGAAAAAGGTCGTAATAGACCCCGACACCTTAAAAACCCTGCCGAAAAGGCAGATCTCAAACGGGCTTGCCGAGGCACTCAAAATGTCGCTGACAAGCGACAAAGAACTGTTTTCTCTCTTTGAAAACGGAAATATCGAGGAAAATCTCGACCTGATAATAGAAAAATCACTCTATATAAAAAAATCCGTCGTGGAAGAGGACGAGCGCGAGGCGGGACTTCGTCGCGTGCTCAACTTCGGTCATACGCTCGCCCACGCGATAGAGAGCGCAAACAATATGGAAAACCTCTATCACGGCGAATGTGTTTCTCTCGGTATGCTTTATATGTGTAGCGAGAGCGTAAGAAAAAGACTTCTGCCCGTACTCAGAAAGCTCTGTCTTCCCACCGAGCTGAAGGCGAGTGCCGACTTATTAAGAGAGGCGTGCAGACACGATAAAAAGCTTTCGGGCGAAATGTTAACCATTGTTTACGTAGAAAATATAGGTAGCTTTGAATTGAGGACTATTCCCTTTTCCGAGCTCGAAGAAATAGTGAAGGGGGCCACAAAATGAAAAACACCTTTGGAAACAGAGTGAGCATTACTCTCTTTGGTGAGAGCCACGGCGCGTCTGTCGGTGTCGTAATAGACGGACTTTGCGCCGGTATGCCCGTAGATTGCGAAAGAATTTCCGATATGCTGAAAAAAAGACGTCCTGTGGGCTCTATTTCAACACAAAGAAAAGAAAATGACGAATTCGTCATTCATAGCGGTGTTTTTGAGGGCAAAACGACGGGAACGCCCCTCTGCATAACCATACCCAACACCGACGTAAACTCGAAGGATTATCTTGACACGAGATACCTCGCGCGTCCCTCTCACGCGGATTATACGGCAAGCGTCAAGTATCACGGAAACGAGGACTATCGCGGTGGCGGTCATTTCAGCGGTCGCGTCACGGCGGCGCTCGTCGCGGCAGGCGGTGTGGTTATCCCCACTCTCGAAGCTATGGGGATAAAAATAGGCACGCATATAAAGAGCTGTGCAGGTATCTCTGACAGAGGATTTGCAGATTACGAAATGGATATTTCACTTCTCTCTACTCTCGATTTTGCCACCCTTGACGAAAATTCGGGAAATATGATGAAAGAGAAAATTATAGAGGCGAAAAACGAGGGCGACAGTGTGGGCGGTGTGCTCGAAACCGCGATAACAGGACTTGAAGCAGGTCTTGGCGAGCCTTGGTTCGACACAGTTGAGGGTATGCTTTCTCACGCTATCTTCTCTATCCCCGCGGTAAAAGGAATTGAATTCGGTTCCGGCTTTGCGCTTTCAAATATGAAGGGCTCTGAGGCAAACGACCCCTTCCTTATGGAAAACGGAAGGATAGTGACCAAAACTAATAACAGTGGCGGTATAAACGGCGGTATAACGAACGGTATGCCGATAATATTCTCTACCGCTATCCGTCCTACCCCCACGATAATGAAGCCTCAGAACACGGTAGATATGAATAAAATGGAAAACGCGATAATTTCCCCCGTCGGCAGACACGACCCCGCAGTCGTACACCGCGCGCGTATCGTTTTGGACGCGGTATCGGCTCTCGTCGTATGCGACCTTCTTGCAGAAAGATACGGTGACGACTGGGCGACAAGAGGCGGTAGATAATATGAAATACGGTCTTATAGGTGAAAAGCTCGGACACAGCTTTTCTCGTGACCTTTTCGCCTCTCTTGGCTACGAATACGAATTGCGCGAATTAGACAGAGACGAGCTTGACGCATTTATGAAGGAAAAGGATTTTTCCGGAATAAACGTAACTATGCCTTATAAAGAGGCGGTAATTCCCTATCTCGACGAGATAAGCGAAATAGCGAAAAAAATAGGCGCGGTAAACACGGTAATAAACAAAGACGGCTATCTTTTCGGTGACAATACCGACTTTTACGGTCTTTCTTGTCTTATAAACCGAATGGGCGCAGACCTTAAAGGCAAAAAGGTGCTCATCCTCGGCACGGGCGGTACCTCAAAGACCGTCACGACGGTGTGTGAAGCTATGGGCGCGAGCGAAATCTATTTGGTTTCAAGAGCTGAAAAGGCGCACTCTATAACCTACGAAGAGGCGAAAAAATCGCACAGCGACGCCGAAATAATAATAAACTCCACCCCCTGCGGTATGTTTCCGAAATCCGACGCGTCGCCTTTAAATCTATCGGATTTTCCGAAGGTAGAATACGTAATAGACGCTATCTACAATCCCTTACGCACAGAGCTTGTCCGAAAGGCGAAGAAGCTCGGCATCAAAGCCGAGGGCGGTCTCTATATGCTTATTTCACAGGGTGTACGCGCTCTCGAAAAATTCACAGGCAAAGAAACAGAAATAAGCAGGAAGGACGAGATTTTTTTCGAAATTTTGAAGAAGAAGGAAAATATCGTTCTTATAGGAATGCCATCGTCGGGAAAGACGACGGTGGGAAGGATTCTTTCAAGCGCGACGGACAAGGTCTTTATAGATACCGACAAACAAATCGTAGAGCTTGAAGGTAAAGAGATAAGCGAGATATTCAAAGAAAAGGGCGAAGCATATTTCCGCAGACTTGAAAGCGAGGTAATAAAAAAGGCTTCCTCTATGCAAGGTGCGGTCATAGCCACAGGTGGCGGTGCTATATTAAACGAAAAGAATATAGACCTTTTAAAGCAAAACGGCAGAGTCTACTTTTTAGACCGTCCGCTCTGTGACCTTGTAACGACGTCCGACAGACCCCTTTCAAGCAACAGAAGTGACCTTACGCGTCGGTATAACGAGCGCTACGAGCTTTACTGCGCCCTTTGTGATAGCAAAATAGATGCGAGTGGCACGCCCGACGAAAACGCGAGAATTATTAAAGAGGATTTTTATGATGAAAATACTTGTTCTTAACGGCCCAAATCTCAATATGCTCGGCATAAGAGAGCCCGATATTTATGGAAAAAAGACCTATTCCGACCTTTGTGATATGATAGAGTCTTATGCGAAAAAGACGGGCATAGAGGTGGAAATTTATCAGTCTAACCACGAGGGCTGTCTTGTAGATAAAATCCAAGAGGCGTATGGGAAATTCGACGGTATAGTGATAAATCCCGCCGCCTACACGCATACGAGCGTAGCCATACTCGACGCTATAAAAGCCGTCGGCTTACCTACGGTAGAGGTGCATATTTCCGACGTATCGGCTCGCGAGGACTTTCGTAATATAAGCTACGTCCGTCTTGCCTGCAAAAAAACTATCGCAGGACACGGTCTTGACGGATATATTGAAGCTATCGACTTTTTATTAGAGGACGGAACGGAAAAATGACGGTCAGAATAGAAAAATGCTCACCGAGTGGCAAGGTTTTTGCGCCCCCGTCGAAGAGTATTTCTCACAGAGCGCTCATATGCGCAGCGCTCTCGGGCGGTGGCAAAGTTACGAACGTCGCTTGGTCGAAGGATATTGAAGCTACACTTTCCTGCCTTGTCGGTCTTGGCGCAGAGGTGGAAAAAAATGACGATAGCGTCACCTTTTTCGGCTTTGACCCCTACAAAGCGCCGAAATCTAACGAGATATTCTGCAACGAAAGCGGAAGCACTCTGCGCTTTCTCATTCCCCTTTGTCTTCTTTCGGGTAGCGGTGTCACCCTTTCGGGTAGTGAAGGACTGTTTTCCCGACCTCTTTCTGTCTATGAAGAGCTTTTTGCAGAAAAGGGTATATATTTTAGTCGCACCAAAAGAAGCATAACCGTCAAAGGAAAGCTTCAGTGCGGTAATTACAAGGTAGCGGGAAACATTTCAAGTCAGTTCATTTCGGGGCTTTTGTTCGCCCTTCCTCTGCTCGACGGAGACAGTAAAATAGAGATAACGTCAAAGCTTGAAAGCGCGTCTTATATAGACCTGACCTTAAGCGTCCTTGCCGACTTCGGTATAGATATAAAAAGAGAAGGCAATATATTATTTATAAAGGGTAATCAGACCTATAAGAGCACGACCTACGAAGTAGAGGGCGACTGCTCTAACGCCGCCTTTCTCGACGCCTTCAATCTGATTGGCGGAAACGTCACAGTAGAGGGCTTGAATGAAAAAACCATTCAAGGCGACAGAGTATATAAAGACTTTTTTGAAGCTCTTAAAAACGGGCAAAAAAGCTTCGACCTTTCGGATTGCCCCGACCTTGCGCCTATTATGTTCGCTCTTTCCGCTATAATGGGTGGCGGTGTGACCTTTCACGGCACTTCGCGTCTCAAAATGAAGGAAAGCGACAGAGGTCGCGCTATGTCAGAGGAGCTTTCGAAATTCGGTGTTGAAACGGTGATAGAGGAAAATTCCTTTACCGTCAAAGAGGGTATACTCAAATCGCCCACAAAAACCCTTGATTCTCATAACGACCACAGAATAGTTATGGCACTTTCGGTGCTCTGCGCGAAAACGGGCGGTTATATCGACGGCGCAGAAGCGGTAGAAAAGAGCTATCCCGACTTTTTTGAGCAAATAGAAAAAATAGGCGCAGATATAAGAAAGGTAGCACTTGATAAAAGCAAAAGCGTTTTAATTATCGGTCTTGGCCTTCTTGGCGGAAGCTACGCTATGGCGTTAAAGAAAAAGGGTTATCGCGTAACTGCGATAACCAAAGAAAAGTCCTCGATAGAATATGCGATAAACAACGGCATAATCGACGAGGGTAGCACCGAAATAGACAAGCGCCTTATAGAAGAGGCCTCGCTTATCGTTTTCGCCCTTTACCCCAAGGTGTTTACCGAATGGATAAAGGAAAACGGAAGCTTAATAAAAGAGGGCTCGCTCGTCACCGACGTAACGGGTGTCAAGGGCTGTATCGTAGACGAAATTCAGGCGAATCTCCCCGACGGTGTGGAGTTTATCTCAGCGCACCCTATGGCAGGACGAGAGGTTTCGGGTGTCGAGCATAGCGACGACACTATATTCAAAAACGCGAACTATATCGTCGTCCCCACCGAGAAAAACACCTGCGAGGGCGTCGCGTTATGTAAAGCGCTTGGCGAGGAGCTCGGATTTTCGAGAATATCCCTTCTTTCACCCGAAAAGCACGACGAAATGATAGCCTTTCTTTCACAGCTTACGCACTGTATAGCGGTTTCGCTTATGTGCTCGAGCGACGACGAAAATTTAGTTAAATTTACGGGCGACTCCTTCCGCGACCTCACCCGTATTGCAAACATAAACGACGAAATGTGGAGCGAGCTGTTTCTCTTGAACAGAGACGCGCTTCTTTCGGCAATGGACTCATATCGCACCGCCTTCGACCGTCTGTATAACACGGTAAAAGAAGGAAAAAGAGAGGAAATGCGAGAAATGATGCGCCTGTCTACCGAAAGACGCAAGCGCTTCAACAAAAACTAATATAAACAAAACTTTACATTTTTATAGTATCAGAGGTATTCGCATATGAATATGGAATTTTACAGAAAGCTTCCTATACCTATGAAGGTAAAGGAAGAGTACCCCGTAACCGAAGAAATGTCGGCGCGCAAAAAGGCGCGTGACGAAGAAATAAAGGCGGTTTTTGAGGGAAGATCGGACAAATTCATTCTTGTAATCGGCCCCTGCTCCGCCGACCACAGAGAGCCTGTGCTCGATTACGTTTCGCGTCTTTGTCGCGTACAGGAAGAGGTCAAGGACAAGATAATTATTATCCCCAGAATTTATACCAACAAGCCGAGAACTACGGGCGCAGGCTATAAGGGAATGCTTCATCAGCCCGACCCCGACGAAAAGCCCGACCTTTTGAAAGGAATAGTAGCAATAAGAGAGCTTCACAGAAGCGCTCTTTCGGACTACGGATTTTCCTGTGCCGACGAAATGCTCTATCCCGACAATCACCGTTACCTCTCCGACCTTCTTTCCTACGTTGCGGTAGGCGCGCGCTCGGTAGAAAATCAGGAGCACCGTCTGGTTTCAAGCGGTCTTGACATTCCTGTGGGAATGAAAAATCCCACGGGCGGTGATCTGAACGTTATGATGAACTCGATAAAGGCGGCTCACGGAAGCCACACCTTCTTATATCGTGGCTGGGAGGTAAAGAGTAAGGGAAATCCTTATGCCCACGCTATCCTTCGCGGATACGTAGATTTTTCAAACAAAAACGTGTCCAACTATCACTACGAGGATCTTTTAAAGGTTTCCTCGCTTTACGAGGAATCGGGACTTGCAAACCCCTCGGTCATAATAGATACGAACCATTCCAATTCCTCAAAAAAGCATCTTGAGCAGATAAGAATTGCGAAGGAAATAATTGACAGTCGCGCTCAGAACGAGAATATAAAGAAGCTCGTAAAGGGACTTATGATAGAAAGCTACATCGAGGACGGTGCGCAGAGTGTCGGTGAGCATATCTACGGAAAGTCGATAACCGACCCCTGTCTTGGCTGGGAAAAGACCGAAAAGCTTATTCTCGAATTAGCGGATAAGCTCTGATTTTTATTCAAATAGTTAAAAAGACGAATTCGCAAGAATTCGTCTTTTTGTTTTATATCTTTTAATTTTTTATCAGATCCTTCACAAGTGAGGATATAGCTTGTAGCTGTTGGTCGTTTAATTTCTTCATATCCTTAATTATCGCGTCGAGCTTCAAAGGATTTGCGCTTTCTGTATCAAAGAATTCGCTCGGTGTTATCCCAAGATATTCGCATATAAAGAAGAACACCTCCAAAGATGGCTTCGATTTCCCCGTTTCAATATTATTTATATATCCGGGGTTCTGACCGATAGATAAACTCATATCGCGCGCAGAAACGCCCTTTTTCTCTCGCAGTCTAGCAAGTCTTATGGCAAAATCCTTCTCATTCATTTTATCACCTCGCAACCTTTATATAATATTTTAACCCATACGCGCGCCAAAAATGTTTGTTGTGAGATGTTATTGGCGTTGAAATGTTGGTTAAAAACTGATATAATCAAAATATCATCATAAAATAACCAACAAACAATAGGGTGGAGGAAAAAATGGAAGTTTATAACGTAACGCTTTTCGGACATAGAGATTTTTATGCATACAGAAATCTGGAAAAGGATTTGCCACTTATTCTGGAAGGACTTTTTAAAGAAAAAGAGTATATAAATATTTTCGTCGGCAGAGATGGTGAATTTGACATTTTTGCTTCATCGGTTGTAAAACGTGCGCAAAAAATCTTTGAAAAGGAGAAACTTTCGCTCACGCTGGTGTTGCCTTATGTAAAAAAAGATATAGACCTTTTTGCAAAATACTATGACGATATAATAATACCCGAAAGCATAGGAAGAAGCCACCCAAAAAGCGCTATCACAAAAAGGAACAAATGGATGATAGAAAAGTCTGACCTCTTAATTTGTTATGTAGAAAAAAATTTCGGTGGAGCGTATAACGCGCTAAAATATGCAGAAAAGCTCGGAAAGAAAACAATCAATTTGTCTAATTTTTGTAACATTTAAACACAAAACGAAAGCGCTTTGCTTTCGTTTAATACAAGAAACAAAAAAACCGAAAATCCCCTTTGTTTACAGTACTTTTTTGGGCACTTGTAAAATTTTATTTTTAATTAAAATCACTTGACAATAATGAACCTTGTTGTTATAATGAATACGTAAGGTTAGGAGAAAAAACCTTTGAAAATGCATTACTTTTAAGTACCGAAAGAAAGGACTTTATTTTTTATGAAACCAAATGCTACACCTGATATGATGTGGACGATGTTTTTGCATCTCGGCTCTAATATGTGGAGTAAAAAGGGCGAAAAGAAGCGCTTCGCACAGGATACTCTTCCCTATCACGAAGCTATGCACTGTGATAAAGAGGTATTCCGCGAAATTACCGAGTATCTGCCCGCACGTGGCTTCAACTCCGTCGTTATCAATATAGGCGAAGGACTACTGCTCGATTCCCACCCCGAAATCGCCATTGACGGCGCGTGGACTAAGGATGAGCTTAAGAGCGAGCTTGACCGCCTTCACAAGATGGGCATCAAGACCTTCCCGAAATACAATTTCTCTTGCGCTCATAACGCTTGGATGCAGGATCACGGCTTCGAGGTAAACACCCCTCAGTATCATCAGTTCTGCCGTGATATTATAAACGAGGTTATTGAGGTTTTCGATAAGCCCGAATTCTTCCACCTCGGTCTTAACGACGAAAACTCGGGAAATCAGGAATACTTCCCCGTAGCTATCGTACGCGGTCCTAAGGTGTTTGCAGAGGACGCGAAGGTTCTTTTCGACGTGTGTCTTGAAAATGGCGTACGTCCTTGGATCTGGTGCGACACGACGGTAATCGAGTCCTTCGGTGGATTTGACGCCTTCTGTGAAAACGTGCCGAAGAGCGCTTTGGTTTCTAACTTATATATGGGTAACGTTTCTGTTAATTTCCCCGATGCATTGCCCGAGGATCAGAGAAAGAGCCTCGTACATATGCCCCCCAGCACAATTTACAGAAACAAGGAAAAGACCTTGCTTTATAACAGACTTGAAGAGGCCGGATACGACCAGATTCCCACAGGCTCTGCTTGTCTTATCCGTAACAACGTTCAGCAGACTATGAACTACTGCAAGGACAACCTCAAAAACAAGGAAAAAATTCTCGGATATGCGACCTTCCCCTTGCTTCTCACCGACGACACAAACGTATATGCGCTTAAGTATGAGGCAGATATGTTCAAGACAGGCAAGGTTTCTCTTGTTGGCGACGGAAGAAAAGTCACCGATATGTAATCGCTTATCCTTATAGAATTATTTTGTCAAGGCTTATAAAGAAAATTGAAAGGTAAACTTTAATATGGAAAAGGCAAATAACAACAAAAAAATGTGGGCTATACTGCTTCACCTCGGCACTAATATGTGGTGCAAGCCCGGTAGCTCTAATTATAGAACGACTCTCCATTGTGACGATGACTGCTGGAATACTGTGACGAGCTTTCTTCCCGAATGCGGAATAAACACCGTGCTCGTAGACGTGGGCGAGGGCATTGCATTTGACTCTCATCCCGAGCTTGCAATAGAAGGCACTTGGTCGAAGGAAAAGGCAAAAGAGGACCTCAAGCGTATTCGTGACCTTGGCGTCACCCCTATCCCGAAATTCAACTTCTCGTCGGGTCACTGTGGATTTTTAGGTCAGTATTCTAATATGGTAGGCTCGCCTACCTATCTGAAGGTATGTCGCGACCTTATCGAAGAGACCGCAGAGCTTTTTGACGGGCCTGAATTCTTCCATCTCGGCTTGGAAGAGGAGACCGTCGAGGATATGGGCGGCTTTCCTATCGCTGTCGTTCGTAACGCGTATAAGCTCATAGAGGACGCAAACTTCCTCTTCGACGTAACAAGAAAAGCAGGTTGCCGTCCTTGGATGTGGGCAGACCCGCACCTCGTAGAGACCTTTGGCGGTGAAAAGGACTTCCAGAATAACGTACCGAAGGACGTTCTTCTCTCTAACTGGTATTACGGCTTCGTTTCCCCCGACTATAAGAATTCCGAGGCGCTTTGCTCTCACTCGGGAAGAATCGAAGTATACAATCAGCTTGACGAATGGGGCTACGAGCAGGTTCCCGCTTGCTCGACCTACATTGACGCGAGAAATCAGGACCAGACTATGAAGTACTGTAAGGAAACCTTCAAGAATCCCGACAACCTCCGCGGATTTATCTCTGCGCCTTGGAGCATCTCTTTGCGCGAGCACTGTAACAGTCTTCTTCACGACGCTCATTCCTTCGGTCTTGCGAAGAAAAAGATTTATCCCGAATGTGAATAATTATTTACATAAAAGAAATGCCGATATGGAAAATCCATATCGGCATTTTTGTATTTTTTTAGCACGCTCTCATAACACGAAGGAAAAATTCTACCGATTTTTCTACGGTTTTTAGTCTTATCCTCTCGTTGTTGCCGTGTATCGTCGCTCTTTCCTCACTTGTGAGATCCATAGCGGAAAAACGATATACTCTATCGGATATTGCGCCGTAGTGACGGCAATCCGAGCACTGTACCATAAGGTAGGGGGTAACTATACAGCCCTGCCAAGTAGAAGCAACAGCATTTGCCACTCTTTCGTAGCCTTCACAGTCGGTGCGAGAAATTCTGCTCGGGTTCATTCCGTTTATTGCATTCAAGGTGACGCTTTCGTCATCTACCGTTTTTCTTATATATTCCATAGCGCTATCGGTTGTATCCATAGGATTCAAGCGCATATTGGAAACCATAGATGCAAGAGGCGGAATTACGTTTGGCGCGTCGCTTCCCTTCATCTGTGTAAAGGCGACTGTCGTGCGAAGGAGCGCGTTCATCTCGCCACCACTCTTTTTTGCGAGCATATCAAGTACAAACTTGAAGCACCACAGGTTTGCAAAAATCATTCGGTATACAAAGGTCGAGTGTCTGCCAAGAGTGTCGAACATTTCGAGTACGGGCTTTGTAAGGTGAGCTTTAAACGGCTTCTTTTCCACCTTGCAGCACGCCATAGAGAGAATTCCTACGGGTGTATGAGGCTTGGGCGCTGATGCGTGACCGCCGTTTGACGCTACCTTATATTCAAGGTTGAGCATTCCCTTTTCGGCAATACCCACCATAGCGCAGGGCTTCTTTACACCT
>JAZOOB010000022.1:0-7464 GCA_045654845.1 Eubacteriales bacterium
GAGATGATCGCTGACGGTAAGATCACCGCAGACCAGGCTAAGATGGGTTACGTAGGTGCTTGGACCTATGCAGAAGTTATTTCCGGTTTGACCTCCTTCTACCTTGGCGCAAAGTCTGTTTGCCTCACCGTTACTATGGACGTTCAGTTCACCGGTTCTTGGTATGACGCTCCCTCGGAAAAGAACGTAGCTGAGGCTCTCATTGCCGGAAACTGCGTACTTATTTCTCAGCACGCTGACTCTATGGGCGCTCCCGGTGCTTGCGAAGCAGCAGGTGTTCCTAACGTTTCCTACAACGGAAGCACTTACGAAGCTTGTCCTGAAACCTTTATAGTTTCTTCCGCTATCAACTGGGCTCCCTACTACCTCTACATCACCAAGTGCTACGCAGAAGGTACTGACATAGCTACCGACTGGTGCGGCGGTATCGAAGAAGGTTCTGTAGTTCTTACCGGTATCAACCTCGACGTTGCTGCTGAAGGCACTGTTGAAGCTATCGAAAAGGCTATTGCAGAATTCAAGGCAGGTACTCTCAACGTATTCAACACTGCTAACTTCACCGTTGGCGGTAAGACTCTCACGGGCGAAGACAACGCTAACATCAGCGACGGCTACTACCACGAGTCTGAAGCAATCTCTGCTCCTTCCTTCGCATTCCAGATTGACGGAATCAAGTTCCTTAACGAGATTTATTAATTTATAAGGAAATTACCTTGCCATTCAGGCGGAGCTTTACCGCTCCGCCTGATTGTTATTTTTAGCCTCACAAATCCACAGTGGAGGAAACAATGAACAAAACTGTTGCACTTGAACTCAAAAACATATCAAAGCGCTTTGGCGACAAATACGCGAACAAAAACGTGGACTTAAACCTTTACAAAGGGGAAATTCTCGCCATTCTCGGTGAAAACGGAAGCGGAAAGACCTCAATGGTAAATATGATAGCCGGAATATACTATCCCGACGAGGGCGAGATATTCGTAGACGGAGATCCCGTAGTCATCACCTCACCAAAGGACGCGTTTAAATATAAGATAGGAATGATACATCAGCACTTTAAGCTTGTTGACGTATTTTCCGCAAGTGAAAATATCATTCTCGGCGTTAAGGAAGAAGGAAAGTACAAGCTTTCCGAGGTTAACAAAAAGGTCGCTGAGATAACCGAAAAATACGGATTTCAGCTTGACCCTGAGAAAAAAATACACGAAATGTCTGTGTCCGAAAAGCAGACTGTCGAGATAGTAAAGGTGCTTTACAGAGGTGCTGACATACTTATACTCGACGAGCCGACAGCCGTTCTTACTCCTCAGGAAATAGACAAGCTGTTCGACATTCTCCGCCGTATGCGCGACGACGGAAAATCTATAATAATCATAACTCACAAGATGCACGAGGTCCTTTCCCTTTCTGACCGCGTGGCAGTAATGCGCAAGGGTGAGCATATCGCTACCGTAAACACGGCAGAGACAGACGAACGACAGCTCACCGAAATGATGATGGGTGAAAAAATAGAATTGAATATTGAACGCACCGTGCCGAAGGACGTAAAGGACAGGCTGGTCGTCGAAAATATATGCAGTAAAAACTCCGAGGGAATTAAAGTCCTCGACAATATCTCCTTCACCGCAAGATCGGGTGAGATACTCGGCATCGCGGGAATTGCAGGCTCGGGACAAAGAGAGCTTCTTGAAGCGATAGCGGGCTTGTATCATATCGACTCGGGAAGTATCATTTATCACAATCCCGAAACCGATGCAGAGGAAAATCTCCGTGATAAAACACCTTTACAGATTTCCGAGCTCGGTGTTCGCCTATCCTTCGTTCCCGAGGACAGACTCGGCATGGGTCTTGTCGGAAATATGGACATTGTCGACAACGTAATGCTCCGTAGCTACAAGCACGGAAAGAGCATATTCCTTGACAGAAAGAGCCCTCACGAGCTCGCTATGGAGCTGATAGACGAGCTTCATATCCTCACCCCCGACGAGTTCACTCCCGTCCGCAGACTTTCGGGCGGTAACATCCAAAAGGTGCTTGTAGGTCGTGAGATAGCGGCGGCGCCCTCCGTGTTTATGGCGGCTTATCCCGTAAGAGGTCTTGACGTAAATGCTTCGTACAGTATATATAATCTGCTCAACAAGCAAAAAGAGCTTGGCGTGGCGGTTATTTTCGTAGGCGAAGACCTCGACGTGCTTATAGAGCTCTGCGACAGAATTATGGTTATTGCATCAGGTCAGATAACAGGTATCGTAGATGCAAGAAGCACGACGAAGGAAGAAGTCGGCCTTCTCATGACAAAAACAAACGTGAAAGGAGATATTTCTGATGGCAAATAACGTTCATAACTCAAAGCACACAGAGCCTCTTTTTCACATAACAAAGCGTAGCAATATGACCTTTTCGCGCGCTATTCTTGTACGCGCGATAGCGATTCTCTCATCGATTGTCTTTATGTCGCTTCTTTTGGTAATTCTGGCGAAACAAAATCCTATCACGCTCTTGAAGTCTATGGTCGACGGTGTTTTTGGAACTCCGCTCCGCGCTTGGATTCTTTTCAGCGATACCGCAATTTTGCTTGGAATCTCGCTTGCCCTTACCCCTGCATTCAAGATGAAATTTTGGAACTGTGGCGGTGAAGGACAGGTAATGATGGGCTCGCTTATATCGGCGGCTATAATGCTCTTTGTAGGGGACTCGGTCTCCTTCCCTATGCTTGTCGTACTCATTGTACTCTCAAGTGTAATAATGGGCGCTATATGGGGTGTTATTCCCGCAATATTTAAGGCAAAATGGAACACAAACGAAACGCTATTTACCCTTATGATGAACTACATAGCAATTCAGTTTGTCACGTACTTCCTCAAAATGTTTGGAAACGCGCAGGGAAATCTCGACCCTATGCCACAGTTTGCTATCCCTAAAATTTTTAACGGATCGTATTTTCTCAATATAGCTCTTATATTGGTCATATGTATTATTATGTATATTTACCTTCGTTCAAGCAAGCAGGGATACGAAATATCCGTCGTAGGTGAAAGCGAAAGAACGGCTAAATATATCGGTATAAACGTACCAAAGGTAATTATCAGAACTATGATAATTTCGGGTGCACTCTGCGGTCTTATCGGCTGTCTTCTCGTCGCAAACGGAAGCTGCTCGGTCACTACCACCATAGCAGGCGGTCGCGGCTTTACCGCAATTCTGGTTTCTTGGCTCGGTAAATTCAATCCGTTTTATATGATCCTTACCTCCTTCCTCGTAATATTTTTACAGAGAGGTACGAGTTTTATGGGCGAGATCTACCGACTCGATACGTCGCTCGCTGACATCTTTATAGGCGTAGTGCTTCTCTTCATCATAGGCTGTGAATTCTTTATAAACTACAAGATCAATTTCAGAAAAGATCTGTTTAAGAAATCCGCAAAAAGCAAGGAGGTAAATGAATAATGGTTTTTATATCCTTTCTTGTAAGTGCGATTAAATTCGGTATGGTTCTTCTCTTCGGCTCGACGGGTGAGACTATAACCGAAAAGTCGGGTCACCTCAATCTCGGTCTTCCCGGTGTTATGTGTGTAGGTACTGCCTGTGGCTGTGTCGCTGAAGCAATATTATTTGACGTTATAGGCGGACGTCGCGGAATGGACAAGGCGGCGGCTCTTGCGATTATCGTCCCCGTAGTCGCGACCCTTGTAGGTGGCGCTCTTATGGGACTCATCTTCTCTTTCTTTACGGTTACGCTTCACGCTAATCAAAACGTAACGGGTCTTGCAATGACTACGCTCGGCGTAGGAATTTCCGACTATATGATAGCGTCGGTAGACGACTATAAGTTTACCGCAGGCGCAAAATACTTCAACGCGTATCTTCCTTTTGCCGACGACCTCGGCTGGTTTGGCGATCTGTTTTTATCATACGGTGTAATGATATATCTATCTATTGCGGTCGCTATTATCACCTCGTTCGTTCTCAATAAAACGAAGGTAGGTCTTCACCTACGCGCTGTGGGTGAGAATCCTGCGACAGCAGACGCGGCAGGTATAAACGTCGTAAGATACAGATACCTTTCCACCTGCATCGGTTGTGCCATAGCAGGTCTTGGCGGTCTTGTATTTATCATGGACTACTTAAACGGAAACTGGGAATACATCATAGACGCTATCGGTTGGCTCTGCGTCGCGCTCGTTATATTCACGACGTGGAAGCCTGTGTTCGGTATCTTCTGCTCGATGATATTCGGTGGATTCTACGTAGCGGCGGAATACATTCCAGGACTGTCCCTTTCAACAAAAGAGATATTCAAAATGCTCCCCTTCCTCGTAACCATTATAGTTCTTATCTTTACAAGTATAAGAAACAAAAAGGAAAATCAGCCCCCTGCGGCATTGGGTCTTCCCTACTTCCGCGAGGAAAGATAACTTTAAAAGAAAAAGTCCCGACAAAATCGGGACTTTTTTATTTGGTGAGCTCGTCGAGTGTACCAAAGCGATACCCTTCTTTTTTCCACTCTGCTATCAATTCGGGCATAATATCCGCATTTGTCTTTGACGTTGGGTGAAGAAGAATTACTGCACCATTGTGGGTATTGTCGAGTATCTTCTTTATCGCATATTCTCGCGAAGGCTGATTTTCATTATCCCAATCGGCATATGCGAAGCTCCAGAAAATAGTCTTATATCCCAATTCCTTTGCATATTTTAAATTCTCTTCGTTAAACTTCCCTTCGGGTGGACGATAATATTTCGCCATCTCCCTACCCGTTTTTTCCTTATATACGCTTTCAAGCGCAGCAAGCTCGTTTTTAAATTCCTCTATACTCGTAATCTTCGTCATATCCTTATGCTTTAAGGTGTGGTTACAAACAATCAGGTTATTTTCTGCCATCTTGTTTATAAGCTCAGTATTTTTTACTATAATATTATCGAGGACAAAAAACGCGGCAGGAACTTTTTCTTTTATCAATACGTCTACTATTCTTTCTACGTTACCGTTTTCGTAGCCTGCATCGAAGGTGAGATAGATCACCCTGTCATCACTATCTGCCTTAGTTTTATCCACGTAATATGCGTCGTATTTTTCTACGTACCGCATATTCGCGTCAAGGATGGGCTGTTTATGCTCTGCATTACGCTTTACGTACCACGAAGAAGAATTCTGCGCAGAGGAAGCAAATGCAAGTAAGCTCGCCAAAACACAAGCTATAAAACAAAAAATAATACTTTTAAATATCTTCATAATTCCCTCTTTTAAATAAGAAATCATAGTTATTTTCTCAAAATTCAAAGAAAATAAACGGTTTGTCCTTCGGTGCATTATGGAAATAAAAAAAGATAAAAAATTTTTGAAAAAACTATTGCACTTAAAGAAAAAGTATGATATAATACCAATGTTGTGAAAACACGACTATGGAGAAGTCGCGTAGTTGGTCTAGCGCGCACGACTGGAAATCGTGTAACCTTTAACCGGGTTCGAGAGTTCGAATCTCTCCTTCTCCGCCAGAAAAAAGCACTGTGAAAACAGTGCTTTTTTCAATTAAATCCGCCGATGGCGGAATAAATCCACTAACGTGGATGAAATCGCTACACGATGAAATCTTGCTCCGCAAGGTTAATAAGAGGCGGATTTGATTTCATCTGAAGCCATAAGCTGAAGATTTCATCCAAACTCGTTTGGATTTCATCCTGCGAAGCAGGATTTCATTATTGCTTTTCTTTCAAATTTATGCTATACTTGAGCCGAGGTGATTGATTGTGACGGAAAATAAGCTTGCAGATTTATCTATGGATTTTGCGGTAAAGGTATTAAAGATGACCGATGGCATAAAGGGACATTATTCTCTTATTAATCAATTAGAGCGTAGCGCGACATCCATTGGCGCAAACATTAGAGAGGCAAAATATGCGCATAGCAAAGCGGATTTTGTTTCTAAATTGCATATCGCTCTAAAAGAGTGCTACGAAACAGAGTATTGGCTAGAGCTTATGCAAAAATCTCAGATTTTTACCGATGATGTTGTGAAAGTCCTCTTACATGATTGTGGTGCTATCAGGAGAATGTTGATTTCCTCTATTAACACCACAAAATCCAATATGGAAAATTAAATATTATGATCGGAAATATTGTAAAGGTTATTGTTGATAGACCGCTTGGTTCTCGTCATCCAAAACACAGTAACACAGCTTACACAGTCAACTATGGATATATTCCGAATGTTATTGCCCCCGATGAAGAGGAACAAGATGCATATATATTGGGTGTCGATGTACCCGTTGCAGAATTTACCGGGAAGGTTATCGCAATTATTCATAGAATTAATGATGTTGAGGATAAATTGGTAGTAGTACCTGAAGGCATATCATTTACAAAAGACGAAATTTTGAATAAGGTTGATTTTCAAGAGCGATTTTTTGATATTAAAATAATTATGTAAAAATTATATGCTTTCATCAATTACTCCCAGAAAAAAGCACTGTGAAAACAGTGCTTTTTTCAATTAAATCCGCCGATGGCGGAATAAATCCACTAACGTGGATGAAATCGCTAAAGCGATTACACTGACTATTTCGTAGTTTTATTATATATAAACAGTTGAAAAACTACCGTATTTGTGGTATAATATTATATATCGCCGATATGCTTTGCAGAGGCGAAAAAATATTACGTTACAAGATAATTTATTTATAAAAATAAGGAGCATTCAAAATGGTCATTCCGATTCTATTACTTGCTGTTGGTTTTGTTCTTTTGATTAAAGGTGGGGACTGGTTTGTCGACGGGGCGACGGGAATCGCTCGCCGTTTTCATTTGCCAGAACTGTTAATTGGTGCAACCGTCGTTTCTATCGGTACTACTCTGCCCGAGGTTATGGTTTCTGCAGGTGCGGCATTACAAGGTAGCGGATCTATCGCATACGGCAATGCAATTGGCTCTATTATATGCAACACCGCTCTTATCGCCGCAATAACAATTGTAGTAAAGCCAGGTGCTGCTGCCAGAAAAAGCATGGTCCTGCCTATCTCCTTCTTCTTCGGTGCTGCCGCCCTCTATTGTGGCATAGCATATTTTTACGGAATATTCAGTCGCACTGTCGGAATTCTTCTCCTCTGCACCTTTGTCAGTTATATGACGTTGACCGTTTTGCGAATGAAAAAGAATGCAGCCTCTACGGAAACTGTCATATTGGAAGAAGAATTGGGCGCTATTACAAGCGAAGAAGAGCTGGAAGCGCGTAGTGGCGAGGACCACGTCGTAGAATCCACAAAAGACGGAACGAAGGACAGCCTGCTAAAGGATATTTTACTTTTGGTTCTGGGCGCTGCTCTGATGGCTGTCGGCGCAGATCTACTGGTAGATAACGCTATTATTGTAGCTGCAAAATGCTGCGTTTCCGAAAAGGTCATCGGATTGACTATCGTCGCGCTCGGCACTTCTCTGCCTGAGCTTGTTTCCGCTATCACTTCTCTTATC
>JAZOOB010000023.1:0-11858 GCA_045654845.1 Eubacteriales bacterium
CCTGAGAGGCAGAAACACCAAAGAGTCGGCAGGCCTCTATTACCTCAAAGCCCTTGTTCATCATGCTGGCAGAATCGACGGTTATCTTTGCGCCCATCTTCCACGTGGGGTGAGCAAGAGTTCTTTCGAGAGTTACACCCTTCAATTCTTCTTTGCTCATACCGAAGAAAGGACCGCCCGAGGCCGTCAGAAGAATTTTCTTTACTTCCTTATGCGCTGATCCCTGTAAGCACTGAAAAATAGCGCTGTGTTCACTGTCGACGGGGATTATTTCCGCGCCGTTCTCTTTTGCGCGTTTCATAACTATATCGCCCGCTATGACAAGCGACTCCTTATTTGCAAGCGCGAGTCTTTTTTTCGCGTCTATTGTAGCAAGAGTGGGAAGAAGTCCCGCCTCACCGAGTATCGAGTTTACGACTGTCTCGGCAGAGGAAAGCGATATAGCCTCGCATATTCCCTCTCTGCCAGAAAAAACGCGTACAGAGGTGTCGGCAAGCGCTGTTTTCAGCTCCTTTGCCGCATTTTCGTCTGCCATGGCGCAAAAACGTACTCCGAATTTTCTCGCCTGCTCTTCTACGAGCTTTACGTTTTTATCTGCGGTAATAAGGTCTACCTTTATTTTGCTTTTTTCTGAGACGTCGAGCGCCTGTGTGCCGACAGAGCCTGTCGAGCCGAGTATCGCTATACGTTCGGGCATAGAAATCTTTTTGACCATAAAAAATCCTTTACAAGAATTTGAGATAGATAAAGGCTATCTTTAATGAAGTCCGAAAAACGGAATTGCTATAAGACAGCCCTTTGTCTATTAAAATGATTTAAGAAAAAAACGAGAAGCTTCCGCCAACCGAAACGAGAATATAGAGCACGATAGATACGGGGATTATCGAATCTATTCTATCGAGCATACCTCCGTGTCCCGGAAAAATATTGCCGTAGTCCTTTATATTGTGCTCTCGCTTTATAAGTGAGAATATAAGGTCGCCTATCTGTGCGATTATCGAAACCGGTATAGCCGACAAGCCGAGTGTCAGATAGTTGGGTGTAACACCCACCGTCTTGCCTACTATAAATCCGAAAAGAAGGAAGGAAAGTATGCAGAATACTATACCGCCAATGCTTCCCTCTACTGTTTTCTTCGGGCTTATCTCGACTATAAGCTTATGCTTACCAAAAAATCTGCCGGTAAAATAAGCGAAGGTATCGGTCACCCACGCGCCCACAAAAATGAGAATATAAAGATATTCTCCACCCACAGCTCTTCTTAAAAGAGTTATCGACACCATAGCCGAAAGAATGTAGGCGACGCCTGTAAAAATTGCGCACACAGAGGAAAAAGCCATCTTCCCTCTCATAAATACCGCGCAGCTGAAAAGGTAGAACAAATACGCAATAGCGACAGCTAAAAGCGAGAGCGCAAGCGCGCCTTTTGTCGCGTATGCCGAGAAAACGGGCAAAAACACCGAAATCAAAAGCGTAGGCAACGATATTTTATAATCCTTTTCATAGCCGAGACATTTTATATATTCGTATACCGCAAAAAGCGAGATAAGCGACACGAATACAGGGAAAATAGCGGTGTGTGAAAAGATAAGCACGGGGATAAAAATGCACAGCAAAACAAGTGCCGTAATTATTCTTGTTTTCATATCATTTTCCGTTACAGTTTAATTAAAGTCCGCCATAGCGACGGTGTCTACGCGAAAAGTCCTCCACTATCTCGTCGATTTCCTTATTCGTAAGGTCAGGCCAGAGAGTCTTTGTAAAAGAGAGCTCTGCGTATGCCGCCTGATAGAGAAGGAAATTCGAGATACGGAAATCTCCGCCCGTCCTCACTATAAGGTCGGGGTCGGGACTATCCTTCGTATAAAGATGATCGGAAATGTCCTTTTCGGTTATCTCCGTTTTTCCCTCTTTTAAAAGAGAGTTAAAGGCGTGCACGAGCTCTGCGCGCCCGCCGTAGTTAAGCGCTATGTTGAGAGTGAGCTTATAGTCCTTGGAAAGACCTTCAAGCTCCTCCGCCTTCGTTCGCAATTCGTCGGACAGCTCGGACTTGTCGCCTAAGAAAATAAAGCGTATCTTATTTTCTTCAAGCTCGTTTTTCGCGCCCTCTATATACTGAGAAAGCAGCTTCATAAGCGCAGACACCTCATTTTCGGGTCTGTTCCAGTTTTCTGTCGAGAAGGCGTATACCGTGACGGTATCAATGCCGATATCTCCGCAGTGTCTTACTACCTCTTTGAACTTCTCCGCGCCCTTTATATGTCCGTATTCACGGGGCATTCCTCTCTTTTTCGCCCATCTGCCGTTTCCGTCCATAATGAAGGCTATATGAGAAGGAAGTCTGCCCTCGCATTTTTCTGCCGATTTCTTCTTTTTTGCGAATATCATAAGGCTTCGCTTATATCTCCATAATTTCTTTTGTCTTTACTGCGGTTATGCTGTCGATTTCCTTTATATACTTATCGGTGAGGTCCTGAGTCGACTTATCGCTTGCCTTAGCCTCATCCTCGGTCATTTCGCTGTTCTTCTTTGCTGTCTTTATCGCGTCGTTTGCGTCACGGCGGATATTACGAACTGCAACCTTAGCGTCCTCGCCCATCTTGGAAATCTGCTTCGCCATTTCCTTACGGCGATCCTCGGTGAGCTGAGGGAATACGAGACGGATAACCTTACCGTCGTTCTGGGGGGTAATTCCGAGGTCGGAAGCCAAAATAGCCTTTTCCATAGCCTTCACAGTAGAAGCGTCCCAAGGGGAGATAACGAGAGTCTTCGCGTCGGAAACCTTAACCTCTGCGAGCTGGTTTATTGCCGTAGGAGAGCCGTAGTAATCTACGGTGATCTTGGAAAGGACGTCGGGGGTAGCTCTTCCTGCTCTCATAGAGGAAAGAGTCTGTACGTAAGAGTCGATGCTCTTCTTCATTCTTGCTTCATATTCTTTAAGTTCGAGTTTCATAGTATTACTCCTTTTAATTATTATTTTCCGTTATTTACAATAGTTCCCATATGCTCGCCCATCGCCGCGCGGTAGATATTCTCCGCTTTGTCAAGGCCGAATACGAGTATAGGAATGTCGCGCTCCATACAAAGCGCGGTCGCCGTCGAGTCGATAGCTCGGAGGCCACCCGAAAGAATGTCCTTGTAATTTATGTAATCAAGCTTCTTCGCGGTTTCATCGAGCTTCGGGTCTGCGGTATAGATACCGTCTATATTCTTCGCCATCAGTATTACGTCTGCTCCGATTTCAGCTGCTCTCAATGCCGCCGCCGTATCGGTAGAGAAGAAGGGTGATCCTGTGCCACAACCAAAGATTACGACCTTTCCCTTTCTTAAATGAGAAACAGCCTTATCTCTTATATAGGGCTCTGCCACCGCCTTTATATCAAACGATGTCATAACGCGCGCGTCAATACCGTCTCTTATAAATGCGTCCTGCAGGGCAAGTGCGTTTATAGAGGTGGCAAGCATTCCCATATAGTCTGCTCTTGCCGCGTCCATCTTCTTTCCCTGTCTGCCGCGCCAGATATTACCCGCGCCTACGATGACACCGATTTCAATGCCCTCGTTAAGACATTTTTTAAGCACCTTTGCTATCTCGTGCACGAAATCCTCATTTATGATTTCGTCCGTGCCGACTGCAAGCGCTTCGCCTGAAAGCTTCAACAAAATTCTTTTGTATTTCGGAGTTTTATTTTCCATACTCTTGCTTCCTTTTCTAACGATATATATACATCTATTATTTTACATCAAAACAGAGCTTTTGTAAACAGTTTTTTCAAAAAAAATATAAAAATAGAAAAAAAGAAAAGGACTGTCCGAAAACAGTCCTTTTGACAATTATTTTACGAGTTTTGCAATCTCTTCTGCAAAGTTCTCTTCGCGCTTCTGGATTCCTTCACCCTTATCGTAACGATAGAATGCGGTAACCTTGATTTCTGCGCCGATTTCCTTTGCAAATGCCTTTACGTACTTACCAACGGTAAGGGAATCGTCCTTTACGTAAGCCTGTTCAAGCAAGCAGTTGTTCTCATAGAACTTACCGAGCTTACCTGTGATGATTCCTTCGAGAACCTTCTGGGGCTTGCCAGCGAACTTGGGATCCTGCTCCATCTGCTTTGCAAGGATTTCCTTCTCTTCTTCAAGAGCCGATGCGGGAACGGATTCCTTATCGAGATAGAGGCAAGGCATAGCTGCTACCTGAAGAGCTATGTTCTTTGCAAATTCAGCGAATTCTGCAGTAGCTGCAACCTTTTCGTCAGCGTCAAACTTGATGATAACGCCCGTCGCACCGATACCGTGAACGTAGGTGCTTACAACACCGTCTACGATAACGAAACGGCGAAGGCTGAGCTTTTCTCCGATAGTGAAGGTCTTCTCTTCAAGAGCTTCCTTTACGGTCTGAGTGTCGTTGATCTTCTTGGTCATAAGGTCCTCAACGTCAGCGGGACGGTTAGCGAGGATAGCCTTAAGAATATCCTTTACAAATGCCTGGAAGGTATCGTTTTTAGCAACGAAGTCGGTCTCGGAGTTAACCTCTACCATAGCGGTAGCACCATTCTCGGTAAGAATAGCAACTACACCCTCAGCGGCAATTCTGGATGCCTTCTTTGCGGTTGCTGCCATACCCTTCTCACGAAGAACCTTTATAGCAACGTCGAAATCTCCGTCTGCTTCTGTCAAAGCATTTTTGCAGTCCATCATACCGCAACCGGTCTGTCTTCTGAGCTCGGCTACGTCTTTTGCTGTGAATGCCATATATTTAATCTCCTTATTTTTATGAAATTTTTTCGCTGTGTAAAATTACTCAGCAGCTTCCTCTGCTGCTACTTCCTCTGCTACCTCTTCAGCCTCTGCTGCAGGTGCATCGGTGAGCTGCTCTCCGCCTCTGCCTTCGATAACGGCGTCAGCCAAAGAACCGCCGATAAGCTTGATAGCGCGGATAGCGTCATCGTTACCGGGGATGATGTAATCAGCATCGTCGGGATCACAGTTGGTGTCTACGATAGCGATTACGGGAATACCGAGCTTCTTCGCTTCGAGAACTGCGATTCTCTCCTTGCGGGTGTCAACTACGAACAATGCGGAAGGAAGCTGTTCCATTTCCTTGATACCGCCATAGTTCTTATCGAGGTCTTCCATCTCCTTGATGAGCTTGGAAACTTCCTTCTTGGGAAGAAGATTGAAGGTTCCGTCAGCTTCCATTCTCTGAAGCTCCTTCAAACGATTGATGCTCTTTCTGATGGTCTTGAAGTTGGTAAGCATACCGCCGGGCCAACGTACGTTTACATAGTACATACCGCACTTAAGAGCCTCTTCCTTAATGGTGTCGGCAGCCTGCTTCTTCGTACCTACGAAAAGGATAGTGCCGCCCTCTTCAGAAAGGTTACGAACGAAGGTATAAGCCTCGTCAAACTTCTTTACCGTCTTCTGAAGGTCGATAATGTGGATACCGTTTCTCATGGTGAAGATGTATTCATCCATCTTAGGGTTCCACTTCTTTGTGGGGTGTCCGAAATGGACACCTGCTTCAAGCAACTGCTTGATTGATACTACGAACATTTTAATGTTCCTCCTTGATTGGTTTTTCCGCCACAATGCGATACAGCACCGCGACATTGTACTGACAATGCACCAGCAGCGCACACACATTATGTGAGATTTATTTTTTCTGCGCTTGCGCAGATAGGGTAATCATACTATATTTATAATAAAATAGCAAGTCCTTTTCTGCTTATTAACAAAAAATTTACAATTCGCAGCAATCATCCTTTCGTTTTCTCTTGTCGGGCTTATCACATCCGCAGCAATCCTCGGCATCGACGATTATGACGTCCTCGCCTATCTTCTGTATTTTACACCAAGGAATGACTATATCCTCGCCCTTTTTAAAGGACAAAACTCCACAGTCCTCCCTTATTACTATTGCCGTTATTTTCCCGTCGCATACGTCGAAGATGACCTCCGACACGTGTCCGAGTATCCTTCCGTCACAGGAATTTACCACTGCTTTTTCTCTGAAATTCTCGGTGTTACAGTCCTTCATAAAAGCCTCCTACAAAACCTATTTACGCCGTGAGTGAATAAAATAGCATATCCCTTATTTTTTCGTATATTCCCTTCGCGTCGCTTGGCGGCAGGGGATTTTTCCCAAGCCCGCACTCGATGGTAAACGACGGAATATCCTTTTTCGTAATCGCCCAGTCTATTAGCCCTCCATACGCTGCCGCGCCCTCAGGTCGAGAGAGCTTATACCCGCTTAATCTTTCGAGCTCGCGCCCTATCTCAAGGCTCTTTTTTAACTCCTTATCTCCGCTTGTATAGAATATCTCTTCTCCCTGCGTATGAAGTGTATAAATTCTCTCCACCTCAAGCGCTCGTATAAGGTTGCAAAGCGCGCTGACCTCGGGCTCGGACTCGGGATGCTCCCCGCTATATCGCGTAGCGCAGGGACCGTCTATTTCAAGCTCCTTTTCTATCCTCTTGTATTCATAAAAGCCTGCGTTATAATTATGATTCAGGTCCACACCTCTGGCATTCGCCTGCCATAAGGAAAAATCCTTGCATCCTTTGTTCATTTTTATCTGTCTTTCGTATAGGATTTCCCCCTCTTTTGCACCGTTTATCTGCAATTCGACGCCGTCGGGATTGAGCATAGGAATAAATATTATCCTGTTTTCCTCTAAAAAGTTTTTCAGCTCCTTGGAAAAAGTCTCTCCTTCTTCGTTTAAACGAGAGCAAATATCCGAGATAAACCTGAGTAAAACCACAGAGGTAGGCCATTCCATCGCGTGATGCGTGGCGACGTAAAGGCGCACCTTTTTTCCGTTTCCCAAGGATAAAGAATGTAGTCTTCTTCCGAGAATGCTGTATCCTATATTAAAAACATTTATTTTCTCGTACTCCTCCTTTAGTAGCTCTATGTACTCACAAAGGCTTTCGTAGGTGAGCGACCTTTCAAGCTCGCCTATTCTATCTCTTTCGTAAAAAATGTCCATAATTCCCTCCTTTTCTTATATCAACAGTTTATTCCAAACGAAAAAAACTATGACGAAAAAGGGCGCGAAGTTGAGAAGAAGACTTGTTTTTTTTCGTTTTATATGCTAAAATGAAAACAGAAAAGAGGTGGATTATGAAAAAAGAAGCTTTTGCTATTAAGCCATATAGGACGCTTATAATTTCATCTGTGTTTTTATTTGCGCTTCTTATCGCGCTTTCTCCTCTCAATCTGTTTTTGGAAGAGCTGGCGAGCCCACTCATTCTACCCTTTTATTATCTTACCCGACTTCTCGGCTACTCTGTCCACTTCATTTTCTCGGGTGTACTTTACGCCCACTTGAAAGAAAGAAGATTTAAGGATTGCGCGCTTTTGCTTCTCTTTTTGTTCTCGCTTTCCTTTTTAAGACACTTCCTTTCTTACATTATCACTTATTTTGGGCTTTTATCCTCGGAATTTGTCGCGCTATTCCTTTGGCGCTCGGTGTTAAGCTCCCTGTTAGACTCCGCATTGCCCTTAGCGCTTTGCCTTATAGCGCGCGCCGCCGTGCTCGTGCAAAAGCACAAATGTAAAGAAAACTTTACTGCAGAGAGTGGGAGAATAACAGCCTCGCTAGCCGTTTCCGTTTCGCTTTTTGTCTTTTTACTTATAATGCAAATTATAGATACTGTCTCGTTTGTCGGCGAACAGCTCGGCATTATATACGGGGTAGAAATATGGTCTATTATTTTCGACTACATATTCCTTGTTGTTCTTCTGATAGCAGGATTTTTCCTTTGCGAGTTATTTACAAAACTTTTTAATAACGATAAATGAAAGAGGTCTTTTTATGATAGCTTTAAATGATTTTGAAATTCAGAGCTCCTACCGTCTCTGGCAGGATGACGAAAACTCGACTGTTATACACTACTTTGCTCCGAAAAATAAAAAGGGCGACGGCGCCGTCGTGATTTTTGCAGGCGGTGGATATAACCATCGAGCCGCGCACGAGAGCACGGGCTATGCCGAGTTCCTTGCCGAAAACGGAATTTCCGCTTTCGTTGTGGATTACAGAGTTTTCCCAAACATTTTCCCCTGTCCGCTTCTCGACGCGCGCAGAGCCATGAGATTCGTGCGCTACTATGCCGAGAAATTCGGTATAAATCCTGAAAAGGTGTGCGCTATGGGCTCGTCTGCGGGCGGTCATCTCACCGCGTTTCTCTCCACCTCTCGCTATGAAATCGAGGGCGAGGGCGTCGACGAAATAGATAATTTGAGCGCTATCCCGAACGGACAGATTCTCGCTTATCCCGTAATCACTACAGTAGACGAGTCTATCATGCACAGAGGCTCTCTTGTAAATCTTGTAGGTGAAGAAAATCTGCATTTGGCAGAAAAGGTTTCGCCCGAGCTTCTCGCAGACGCAAGCACTCCCCCCGCATTTATCTGGCACTGCTGTGGCGACACGGGTGTTGTCGTAGCAAACAGCTACACCTACGCAAATGCGTTAAGCAAGTTCAAGATTCCCGTAGAAATGCACATATTCCCTCACGGCCCTCACGGCTTAGGTCTTGCAAAGAACTCACCGAGATTGTCCGAAAAAATGGCGAAGCATATCGGAAGATGGGAAGACTTCCTTTTAGACTGGCTTGAATATATGGAATTGAATTAAATATTTAAAAAGCGCTTTTGTCACCAAAAGCGCTTTTATTTTTTATCTTTTTTCTATGATGTAAAAATACGGCGAGGTAGGGGAATTCGTGATCTTAAACATTGAGGCGCAGATCTTTCTTCTGTCGAGCTTTTCAAAATATTCGTAGAGCATCTTGCCCTCAAGGTCGCCCTCCTCGTGTCCGGGGTATACGGCTATAAGAAGTATTCCGTCGTCGGAAAGAAGCTCGAGCGCGGCAATAACTGCGGGCATCGTAGTTTCTCTCATCGTGGTGACGTGTCTTCTTCCGCTTCTCGGCAGATATCCCAAATTGAACATTCCCGCCTTTATCTCTTGCTTTACGTAGTCCTTGACTAAATGGTGAGAGGCGCATATGAGGGTATAATTTTCGGGTGTGCCGAGCTCTTTCAGATGTGCTTCTGTGGAAATAAGAGCATCCTCTTGAATATCAAAGGCGAAGACCTTTCCCGTTTCGCCCACCGTCATAGAAAGAAATGCGGTATCGTTTCCGTTTCCCATAGTGAAGTCGACCGCCGTGTCGCCTTCCTTCAAATGCTGAAGTATAAAATGCTTTTGCAATTCAAGCAGATCTACCATTTTTATTCTCCCTTATTTCCATCTGTCGTCGCCTTCGGGGTGACGAATGCGGTATAGTTGGTTTTATATATTACGTACCCCGGGCGAGAGCCTGACGGCTTCTTTATATTCTTAACTCGCGTGTAATCCACAGCGACAGGCGCGCCCGATGCTTTCGAATAATACGCCGCAATTTCTGCGGCCTGTGTGTAGTCCTTCTCGCTCGGCTCTTCTCCGTCGCAGACGAGTATTACGTGAGAGCCTGCTACACCTTTTGCGTGAAACCACAAATCTCCCTTTGAGGCTACCTTAAAGGTGAGAATCTCGTTTTGAAGATTATTTCTTCCGCAGAGTATCTTATATCCGCTGTCACTTGTAAATTCCATAGGACGAGAGCGCATATTCTTTTGCGGGGTGTAATTTTTCATTTTCGAAGCATAGCCTGCACTGTAAAGCTCGCTTCTTATCTCGTTTAAGTCCTCTTCGCTTTCGGCGCGTTCAAGGAATGCGCGCACACTCTCGATATAGGCGAGCTCGCTCTTCGCATTCTCTATAAGTGTCGTAAGGTGTGCTTTCGCATTTTTCGCCTTATTGTAGTATTTATACATTTTCTGCGCATTCTGAGCAGGCGAAAGTCGGGTATCAAGGGTGACTACCGTTTCTTTCGGTGGGTCGACTTCATAATCGTACGCGACAAAGGATGGCATACCCCTTTTAAGCATATACAAATTTGCGGTTATAAGGTCTCCCCTTTTTTTATATTCCTCACCCTTTTCACATTCGGAAAGCTCCTCGCTTTGAATCGCTATCTTCTTTGAAAGGCGCGCTTCGGCATTGTTAATAAGCTGAAGAATATCTGCCGCCCTCTGCTTAATTCTCTCCCGTCTGTCACGCTCACCGAAAAATTTATCAAGCAACTGTCCAAAGGAAGAGGCTTCTTCCGTTTTGCCTATACCCTCGTAGCTTTTTACGGAAACGAAAAAGTAATCAAGCGGCGCGCCGTCGTTATCGTAAACAATAGTTGGCGAATAATCGTTATTTTTTAAAGAATCTATTATCTCAAAAAAGCTATTGCAAAGCGCTTTTTTATCGGTGTTTTCTACGAGCGAATCAATCCTTTTCGTAGCTCTGTATGCTATTTCTCTTGCCAAAGACGAAGCAATTCCAAGATAGGTGCTACTTATAAATTTATCAGCTGTGCGCTCGAAAGGAAAATCCGACAGCTTAGAGAAAAAGCCTTCCCTCGTTTCAGAAAGTGGGTCGCATTTATCCTGTGCGGGCGGTAGCTCATACTTCATCGTAGGAAGCACCTGACGCAGACGGCTGGTAGAAAAATCTATTATCTTAAGTGCCGAAATAATTTTTTCATCACCGTCAAGCAGGATGAGATTACTGTATTTTCCCATAATCTCGGCTACAAGATACCTTTTGGTCTCGTAACCCATCTCGTCGTAGCCGTAAAAGGTGAGCTTTGCCACTCGTTCAAAGCCTATCTGCTCGGCTAAAACCAATCTTGCGCCCATAAGGTGCTTGCGAAGTAGCATACAAAACATAGGGGCGGCTACGGGATTTTCCTTTGCCATATCGGAAAAAGAAAGTCTTGGCGCATTTGAGCCCGCGTTTATACAAAGACGACGGTTTTCACCCGCGCTTCGCAAAACAAGGTCTATTTCGTCCTTTAACGGCTGATACACCTTTTCAACCTTCGCGCCCTCGCGCACAAAAGAGTTTATTTCGTGTACGATAGCCCTCAGCATTCCTGCGTCAAACATAGCTTCCTCCTCTAAAAAATGAAAACAAATATTTACATTCCGTTTACAAAACGAAAATATAAAGAACGGGCGGAACGCGAAAGGTCCGCCCTCTTAAATTACTTCAAAAAGCCGTTTACTATCTGCTCCTCGGCTTCCTTTTCGCTGAGACCGAGTGACATAAGCTTTATAAGCTGCTCGCCCGCTATCTTTCCTATTGCCGCCTCGTGAATGAGCGATGCGTCTATCGAATTCGCTGTAATCTCGGGGATCGCGCTTACCTTCGCGTTATCCATAACTATAGCATCGCACTCGGTGTGTCCTACACAGCGATTATTTCCGTTTATCTTCGAATAGAACACCTGATTTGAGTTATCCTTTGCAACAGAACGCGAAATGACGTTTGCGCCACTGTCCTCACCGTCAAGGTCCACAGTGAAATCCGTCCTTGCATACTGATTTCCGTGTGTCATTATCTTCTCACGAATAACCAAATTCGCGTTATTTCCAAGCTTCGCTACCGTCTTTCTGTCGGTAGAGTCTACACCCTTTATTTGCAGAGTGTCAAGCTCCATATAAGCGCCCTCGTCGAGCTCGATTACCGTCGTGGGATTCATCACGTTTTCACCGTTTCCATCACCTGCGCCGTAGTGCTTTTCTACATAGCGCACCTTCGAATTCTTTCCAACAAAGAAGGAATGAATTCCGTCGTGTCGTGAAGTCTCGTCACCGGTGTTGTGTATTCCGCAGCCTGCGACGATAGTGATATCACAACCCTCGCCTATATAAAAATCGTTATAGACCATCTCGGAAAGTCCCGACTGACTTATAATTACGGGGATATGCACGCTTTCATTCTTCGTGCCTGCCTTAATTATAATATCTATAC
>JAZOOB010000024.1:0-3726 GCA_045654845.1 Eubacteriales bacterium
CTTTCCGTTTGTGCCGCCCACGTGGATAAAGCGAAGCTTATTTTGCGGGTTTTTCATTTTGGACAGCAGCTCTTTTATTCGGTCAAGCCCCGGACGGCTACCCGTCCAGCTCACCGCGTGGATATATTCGAGTGTCTCTTCATAAGTCATTTTCATTGTAGCTTACCTTCTGTCGATCATTCGACGGACCTTCGGGTTTTTATAATATATAAGGCAGATGAGCAGTGCCTCTACCGAAGAAATTACGATATATAAGGGAATTCTTACAAGAACAGCCATTCCGTAGAACTGATAAAGCCCTATTGATTTTATAATGATAGAGCCGACGAGGTGGGAAGAAAGGGTAGAGATGATAATTCTCGCCTTTCCGCTTCTTTTCTCGGTAACTTTTCCTATAACACCTGCCCACACACCTATGAGAATTGCGCCGAGCGTGACTACGGGATTGGGCGGAAGCACTTGCGGTGAAAGCAGATAGCTTATGAGGTCTGTGCCAAGTCCGACAAGACCGCCGACAAGAGGCCCGAAGGAAAGCCCCGAAATTATGATGGGCAGATTTTCAAAGGTTATGCGAAAAAGCCCCTTGCCAAAGTTAAAATAGGTCTTACAGGTGATGCCTATAATTACGCTCATTGCGGTCAGCATAGCGCAAAGGGCGAGTGCTTTCGTGCTTTTTAACGTGTTTTTTTCATTTAATTGCATAAAAAAATCCCCCTTTCGCGTCATAAGGCGAAAAGAGGTGACGGCGCAAAAGAGCGCGCGGCCTTAGCCTATGAAGCGAGATGCAGAACGGACAGGAAAAAATCCCCCAAGTGACAACTCTCCGTCCACTCGGGAAAGGGCAAGCACCCCCGTCGTTCTTACTCTTCATTTGTATTTTTTTGTTGAGTTAAAATTGGTGTTCTTTAAATTTTATATAAGACATAAAAATTTGATAGATGCCTTCTCCAGAGGGAAAAGGCTAAGACACCTCATCCACCACTAACGTGGTCCCCCTTCTGCTCTGCATACCACAAGGGCACCCCGCTGGAGAAGGTTTTGCGTCGTTCTTACTCTTCATTTTGATATGTGAAAAATTATTACGTGAGTAGTATAGCACAAAAGGCTATGCTTTTCAACAAGTTTTTTCATTTTATATAAATTTTTGCATTGGCAACTCTGAAATTTTCGTTTTTTTGCGGAAAATTTTCGGTTTTCGGGCAGAAATACTTAAAAATCACGAAAAGAGAAAGCAGTTTTTTGAAAAAGGCCCTAAATTTTTTTGAAAACTATTGAAAAAGCAAGGAAAAATGTGTTATAATTTCATTATGAATTTATTAAAAATTCTGTAAATTTCTTGAAAGGGGAAATTTCAATGGAAAATCAACTTAAAAAGAAATACGGCCTTATCACCGCTATTGCGATGGTTGTAGGTACCGTAATTGGTTCCGGTGTATTCTTCAAGGCCGGAAAGGTTCTCACTAACAACAACGGAAATATGGCAAAGAGCTTATTGACGGTTGCTATCGTCGGTTTTATTATGCTCGTTTGCTCTTACGTTTTCTCTATTCTCGCTCAGCGTTATGAGAAGGTAAACGGCCTCGTCGACTATTCCGAGGCGGCTTGCGGTCCTCTTTACGCTTACGGTGTGGGCTGGTTCGTAACTACCATTTACTATCCTACGCTCACCTCTACTCTCGCTTGGATCTCTGCGCAGTATACCTGTACCCTCTTTGGTTGGGATCCTACCACCGACATTCACATTGCAATCGCTGCGTTCTATCTCGTCGCGGGATACGCTCTTAATGCGCTTTCGCCCAAGCTCGCAGGTAAGTTCCAGGTTTCTGCTACCGTTATAAAGCTCATTCCTCTTGCTATTATGGCGATCGTAGGAACTATAGCAGGTCTTATCAACGGAATGACTGTTGATGCTATGACGGCATACATTCCCGTAGAAGGCGCAAACGGTAATATTCTTACCGCGGTGGTTGCATTCGCATTCGCTTACGAGGGCTGGATAATTACCACCTCTATAAACGCAGAGCTTAAGAACTCGAAGAAAAATCTTCCTATCGCTCTCGTTTTGGGCGCGGTTATCGTTATCGCGGTTTACCTCTGCTACTTCCTCGGTCTTACCGGTGCGCTTTCCGCAGAGGAGCTTATGGCATCTGGCAACATTCCGAAGGACGCATTCTCGAAGCTGTTCGGTAGCCCTGTATTCGGTACTATCGCATACGTATTCGTTATTATCTCTTGCCTTGGCACGATGAACGGTCTTATGCTCGGCTGCTGCCGCGGTATGTACTCCGTTGCAGTTCGTGGACAGGGACCTGCGCCTAAGGTGTTTGCACAGGTTGATAAGGAAACCAATATGCCTACAAACTCGTCTATCCTCGGACTTCTTCTTTGCGCATTCTGGCTCGCACAGTGGGAGCTTGGACTTATTCGTGGACTCCTTCCCGACATTATTGCATGGGAAAATGACGAGCTTCCGATAATCACGCTCTATGCGGCTTACATTCCGATATTTATCGTAATGATGGTTAAGTTCAAGGAATTAAACGTATTCAAGCGCTTTATCCTTCCTGTCGTTGCTATTGCGGCATCCTTGTTTATGGTTTACGCTGCAATCTCGGCATATAAGATTCAGGCGCTCTACTACATCATCATATTTGCAGTAGTAATGGTTATCGGTATGTTCTTCTACCGCAAGGACGCGAAGCCTGTGGTGGCAACAGAAGAAAAAACAGAAGAATAAAAAACAAAAGGAAGATTTCGAGAGAAATCTTCCTTTTTTCGTTTGACAATTTAACTTTCAACTTTCAATTTTCAATTTGCCATTGACAAAGCGTTCTCTTTGTGTTACAATACTTGCGTATGGCTATGAAAAAGAGGAGTATCCTATCAAGGCGGCAAAGAGAACGGACGGGTGGTGAAAGTCCGCGCGCGGAGTAGGAGAAGGTAGCTTTTGAGCCTCGGAAGGAAAGGGCGACCGAGTAGAATCCGACGTGTATTCGCGTTAAGAATTTTGAGTGTGCTTTAAGCAAATTCAGGTGGTACCACGGGCTTACGCTCGTCCTGTCTATTTTCAGGACGGGCTTTTTATTTTTAAAAGCATTAAAAAATTCCGAAAGGATAGAAAATATGAGAAAAGAACTCGACAAAAAGTATTCTCCTCGCGACTTTGAGGACAGAATTTATAAGGAATGGTGCGACAAGGGCTACTTCATGCCCGACCCCGATAAGACGAAGCCCGCCTTCTCGGTAGTTATTCCGCCTCCTAACGTAACAGGACAGCTCCACATGGGACACGCCCTTGACGAAACGCTTCAGGACATTATTGTTCGTACAAAGCGTATGCAGGGTTACAGCACCCTCTGGCTTCCCGGCACAGACCACGCGGGAATTGCTACACAGATAAAGGTAGAAGAAAATCTTCGTGTAAACGAAGGTCTGACGAGATACGACCTCGGTAGAGAGAAATTCCTTGAGCGCGTATGGGATTGGAAAAATCAGTACGGCTCCCGCATTATAAACCAGCTCAAAAAGCTCGGCTCTTCGTGCGACTGGTCGCACGAGCGCTTTACTATGGACGAGGGCTGCTCCCGTGCGGTTAAAGAGGTTTTCGTAAACCTTTATAACAAGGGACTTATTTACAGAGGAAACCGTATAATCAACTGGTGCCCTCACTGTATCACGGCACTTTCTGACGCTGAGGTTGAATACAGCGAGCAGGCAGGACATTTC
>JAZOOB010000025.1:0-3787 GCA_045654845.1 Eubacteriales bacterium
AAAAGAGGATAATTCGCTTGTTCATTATTATTTTCACGAGGGCGTAAACTATGAGAGCTATAAATACCTCGGCTGTCACTTTTTAAATAAGACGAAAACGGGATACAACTACGTGATTCGCACTTGGGCACCAAATGCAAAGGGAGTGTCTATTGTGGGGGATTATTTCGGCTGGGATGATGGTATTCCACTCGAAAGGATTTCTGAGCGAGGAATATGGGAGCTGTATTTTTCTGCCGACCACTCTCTTGAGAATACCAAGTACAAGCTCAAGATATGGGGAGATTTCTTTTGCACCTATAAGGGTGACCCATATGCCTTTTATTCTGAGGGGGGAAGCGGAGGCGCGTCTTATATACTTCACGAAAGCGACTTTGACTTTGATGACGAGTCGTGGCTTTCATACAGAAAATCCCGTGTAAAAAATGGAGATGGCAGGTATCTTCCTTATCCTATCAATATATACGAGCTTCATTTGGCTTCCTTTTGCCGTCACGACGACGGCTCGTATTATTCATATAGGGAAATGGCAGATATACTCGTTTCATACGTAAAATATATGGGATATACCCATATAGAGCTATTGCCTATTGCAGAATACCCCTACGACGGCTCGTGGGGATATCAGGTCTGTGCTTTCTATGCGCCAACGTCGCGCTTCGGTACACCTGACGACCTTCGCTATTTCGTGTCGACTATGCATAAGGCAGGCGTTGGTGTGATTCTCGACTGGGTTGCGGCTCACTTCCCGAAGGATGGGTGGGGATTATATGAATTTGACGGTGGCCCTCTTTACGAATATCAGAGTCCGCACCGTATGGAGTCGAAGGGATGGGGTACTCGCTTTTTTGACCTTGGTCGGCACGAGGTGCAGAGCTTCCTTATTTCAAACGCTGTCTATTGGTTAAAGGAATTTCATATCGACGGGCTTCGTGTCGATGCCGTAGCTTCAATGCTTTATCTCGACTACGATAGAGGCGACGGAGAGTGGACGCCTAATATATACGGTGGCAAGGAGAATTTGGAAGCAAAGGGCTTTTTGCAGAAGCTGAACAGCGCTGTTTTCGAGCGCTTTCCCGACGCGCTTATGATAGCCGAGGAGTCTACCGCTTGGCCTCAGGTCACTCGCCCGAAGGAGAGCGACGGACTTGGCTTCAATCTCAAGTGGAATATGGGGTGGGCAAACGATTTTTACAGCTACGTCTCAAAAGACCCCATATATAGAAAATATCATCACAGAGCGCTCAATTTCCCCATTATGTACGCGTTTAACGAAAACTACGTGTTACCCGTTTCGCACGATGAGGTCGTCTATGGAAAAGGCTCTTTTATCGGCAAAATGTTCGGCTCATATGAGGATAAGTTCAGACAGTTTCGCGCATCAATGCTATTTATTATGACTTTTCCCGGGAAAAAGCTCTTTTTTATGGGTACTGAATTCGCGCAGTTTTCAGAGTGGAATTATGAGGGGGCGCTCGACTGGTTTCTTTTGGATTATGAAAAGCATTTTGAGGCGAGAGAGTACGTAGCCTCTTTGAACCGCTTTTATCTTGGTGCGCCACAGCTTTGGGAGAGGGATTTTGATAGCGAGGGCTTTTCTTGGATATGTCCCGACGAATACGAAAAAAATCTTTTGGCTTATAGAAGAATAGCGAGTGATGAAAGCTCGCTTATATGTGTTATAAGCTTTTCGGGTATAGGATATGAAAATGTAAGAATAAGAGTAGATGAGGCAGGTGCCTACGAAGTCCTCTTTGCAAGCGACGGAAACGGAGAGGCGCGAGCGGAGGTGCATACCAAGGAGGACGATTTCGGTTATTTTTTAGAGCTCAACGTCCCCTCTATGAGTGGCTTGGTGCTCAAAAGAAGAGAAGAAGAGAGGACCTTATCTCTTTAATTTGCGCTTTTTTTAAGCTATCCTTTTAAAAAACTCGCACCTAAATGAGCGCTAAAAAAGAATTAAAGTCGCCCCCGCGATTCATACTAAAATCATAAGGTACGGTAATAACTGATAAAGTAAGAGAAAGAGAAATAAAAGATGAGCAATAATTCTAACAAAGTCGACGGAAAGCAAAAGAAAAAGAAGGGCGTTATGTCAAAGGAAGAGCTGAAAAAGAAAATAGAGTACAAGCTCTTTTCAAGAGGGGTAAGTGCGCCAAGTGAGGCGAGCGCAGAACAGCTTTACCGAGCGTCAGTTTCGGTAATGAAGGATATTATAACGAAAAACCGACACGCCTTTAAAAAGAGGGCAGTGGCGACGAAGGGGAAAAAGGTGTGCTATCTCTGTATGGAATTCCTTATAGGCCGTTCCTTCAAGAACAACGCGATAGCCTTGGGTATTTACGATAACTTGTGTAGCATCTTAAACGGATACGGAAAAAGCTTTGACGAGCTTTATGACTGTGAAGTAGATGCAGGGCTTGGAAATGGCGGACTTGGAAGACTTGCCGCCTGCTTTATGGATTCTCTTTCCGCGCTTGACTATGCGGCAAGCGGATATTCGCTTTGCTATGAAAACGGACTTTTCAGACAGAGAATAGTCGACGGAGAGCAGATGGAATTGCCAGACGCGTGGATGAAAAACGGTGGCGCGTGGCTGTATCCCAGACCCGAGCAAAGCGTGACGGTAAGATTCGGTGGTCACATCGAAGAAACTTGGGAAAACGGGGTTATGAAGGTGATTCACACCGATTACGACGAGGTGAGAGCCGTCCCCTATGATTATATGGTAGTAGGAGCAAATACCGATGCGACTAATAGCATTCGCCTTTGGCGCGCCAAGGAAAGCAAGGGGCAGACGAGCGGATATCCTTCAAACCCGAATTATCTTTTGTCGTTACAGAGTGGCGGCAGAGCAGAGGAGATAACGCGTCAGCTCTATCCGCCCGATAATCACGATGCGGGAAAGCTTTTGCGCCTTACTCAACAGTACTTTCTCGTTTCGGCATCCTTGCAGAGTATAATAAACGAATACTTTGACCAAAACGGCTCGCTTTCCGATTTTGAAGATAGGATAGCCATTCATATAAACGATACTCACCCCGCACTCGCTATTCCCGAGCTTATGAGGATTCTTATGGACTTATATTCTTATTCGTGGGAGGACGCGTGGCGCGTCGTGACGAGAGTGGTTTCCTATACGAATCATACCGTAATGCCCGAAGCGCTCGAATGCTGGAAGATAGACCTTTTCAAAATGCTTCTTCCAAGAATTTTCGATATAATTTCCGAGATAAACCGACGCTTCTGCGCTGATTTGTGGAATTTGTATACGGGGGATTGGGATAGAATTGCGAGAATGGCGATAGTTTCCTACGGGCAGGTAAGAATGGCGAACCTCTCGGTTGTAGGCTCGCATACGGTAAACGGAGTGTCAAAGCTTCATAGCGATATTCTCAAAAAAACTATATTCAACGATTTTTATAAAAATGCTGAATGGAAGTTTACAAACGTCACAAACGGTGTAACTCACAGAAGGTGGCTGCTTTCGGCTAATCCGCAGTTGACAAAACTAATTTGTGAGTGTACGGGAGACGCCTTTATAAAGGACCCGACCGAGCTTAATAGGCTTGAGAATTTCCAAAACGATAATGGCGTACTTGAAAGGCTCGGGGAGATAAAGCGTGAAAACAAGGTTAGATTTGCAGAATACGCAGAGAAAAAGACAGGCAGAAGCATAAATCCTGACTCTGTATTCGACGTGCAGATAAAGAGAATGGACGAGTATAAAAGACAGCTTTTAGATGCGCTTAAAATTATATCTATATATAACGATATAAAGAGAAAT
>JAZOOB010000026.1:0-8722 GCA_045654845.1 Eubacteriales bacterium
TGGTAAAGCTTGAAGATTGCCCTGTCGTTTTGGATTATAAGCCGGCAGACGACTGGCAGGAATATTTTGACGTAAAGCTCGGTGAATGGTCGGTAGAAAACGGCTACCTCGTCGGACGCGAGCCTGGGAACAGTGGTGGAATACTTTTCTCGAAGGAAAGCTATGACCACGACGTTATCTTTTCTTTTACAATGAAGACGGTGCTTCCCGCGACACGTGACCTAAACGGTGTATTCTGCGCCCATTGGGATGACGAGATAAACTATCTCGGTAATGCCTACGTATTCGGTCTTAACGGCTGGTACGAGCATAAAAGCGGTATCGAGCGTAGCCCCGAAACAGGACTTCGCGCATTGACGGGCTGTTATAATTACACCCCCGGCGAAGAGGTGCGCATTACTACGGGTATAATCGAAGGACATTCCTTCCTCTACGTAGACGGACAGCTTGTGAGCGAGCTCATCGACCCGCACTACATAAGTGGCGGTCACGTAGGCTTTTCGCCCTATTGCACTGCACTTGCTATCAAGGATATTGAGGTGCGACGCGCGGTCTACGAGCCGTTTGAGCAGACCTACGAGCCTGAATTTTAATAAAAGAAACCGAGAAGGATTTACCTTCTCGGTTTTTTAACTTTTAGCCTCTTGCGGCTAAAACCTCTTTTTCATATTTCTTTACTGTGTCAAACCACTCAATACCGGCAGGTGCACCGCATACCTTACAGTATTCTTCCCAAACGTCACCGAAGGGAAGAGTCTTGATTTCCTCTTGAAGCACCATAAGCGAGGTCATATCGTATTCGTCCTGTTTTTCTTTAAGTGTTTCATTCGGAGTAAGGAGTGCCATAAGAAGTGCCTTTTGCAGATTGCGAAGACCGACTACCCAAGCGCATATGCGGTTTATAGAAGCATCAAAGTAGTCGAGTGCTATCTTAACTCTGCCGTCAAGACCGCCACAACGGACGATTTCCTTGCACATTTCCTTCGTTTCATCGTCGAGAATAACCACGTGGTCACTGTCCCAACGGATAGGACGGGTTATATGGAGAGCGATTTCGGGGAAGAAGGTGAGAAGCGCAGATATTTTATCCGATACTACCTCTGTCGGATGATAATGTCCGTTATCCATAAGAGGAATGCACTTATCCTTGTTTTCTGCCGCGTAGCCGAGAGAGAATTCTGCGCTACCGACAGTATATGCCTCGACACCTATGCCGAACACCTTCGACTCAACGCAGGGCTTAACCTTCGAAAAGTCATAAGGCTCGGAGAGAATCTCGTCGATAGCCTCTTTATAGCGTACTCTCGGACCCATACGGTCTGCGGGAATATCCTTAAAGCCGTCACCTGTCCAGATGTTCATTATACAGGTCTGTCCGAGTTCCTCTGCGAGATACTGAGAAATTCTTATACACGCCTTTCCGTGCTCGATCCAGAAGCGTCTTGTTTCTTCATTCGGGCTAGAAAGCGTGAGAGGATCACACATGGGGTGAGAGAAGAATGTGGGGTTGAAGTCACAGCCAAGTCCTCTTTCACGGCAGAAATCTACCCATTTTTTAAAGTGCTTCGGCTCTATCTTGTCGCGGTCTACCCAGCCACCGTTTTCCTCGTCGAAGATCGCATAGCAAGCGTGAAGATTTAACTTTTTAGTTCCGGGGCAGAGAGAAAGAACAACGTCAATGTCCGCCATAAGCTCTTCAGGCGTTCTCGCTCTTCCGGGATAATTACCCGTCGTCTGTATTCCACCCGTAAGCGGTCCGTCAGACTTCTGGTCGAAGCCTCGCACGTCGTCACCCTGCCAGCAGTGAAGAGAAACGGGAGTTTCTTTAAGCTTTGAAATAGCCGCGTCTGTGTCAATGCCGAATGCGGCATATCTATTTTTTGCTTCTTCATATCTGTTCATAAAACACACCTCGTTGTTGTATTTATACATCTTATACAATCATTATATAATGTAAAAAGATTTTTTTCAATACTTTTATTTACATTTGTAGAAATTTGTGATATAATATTTTTGCTTGATATAATAATGGGTGGTTTTGTAATAGTATCTGCCCAAAAAAACAGGAGAAAACAAATTTTATGAAGAACCTTTTTAAAAAGTGGAATGAGATCTCACTTATCCTGCGAATAGCCGTAGGACTTGTTATAGGTGCGGTCTTGGGTATTTTGTTGCCTAAGCTCACCTTTATATCTATTTTTGGTGACGTATTCGTCGGCGCGCTTAAGGCAGTAGCGCCTATACTCGTATTCGTATTGGTAGTCAGTGCGCTTGCTAATGCGAAAAAGAGCGTCGGCTCTCAGTTCCGTACGGTAATTTTCTTATATATGCTCACCACCTTGCTTGCTTCATTGCTTGCGGTCGCGGCGAGCTATATATTCCCGATAACCCTGAAGCTCACCGAAACCGCTTCTGGAGAAGCTCCCTCGGGTATCGGAGAGGTGCTCAAAACTCTGCTCTCAAACGTGGTGCAGAATCCTATTGCCGCTCTGGCAAACGGAAATTATATCGGTATTCTTACTTGGGCTATAATCTTGGGCATAACCCTTCGCGCTGTCGCGTCGGATTCTACGAAAAAGATGCTTGAGGATGTTTCCGAAGCAGTTTCGCGTGCGGTGCGCTTCATTATAAGCCTCGCCCCTTTCGGTATTATGGGTCTTGTATTTACCACCGTTTCTACAAACGGCTTGTCCATCTTCCTCGATTACGGAAAGCTTCTTGCCGTACTCGTCGGCTGTATGCTTACCGTCGCTTTGGTAATAAACCCCCTTATCGTGTTCTTCTGCCTCAAGAAAAACCCCTATCCCTTGGTATTCCGTTGCCTTCGTGAGTCGGGTATTACCGCATTCTTTACGAGAAGCTCGGCGGCGAACATTCCCGTAAATATGCAGCTCTGCGAAAAGCTCGGACTCGATAAAAATATCTATTCGGTTTCTATCCCCTTGGGCGCAAACATAAATATGGATGGCGCGGCTATCACTATCGCGATTATGACTCTCGCCGCAGCAAATACTATGGGCGTTTCCGTGGATTTTCCCTCTGCATTACTTCTTTGTATCGTTGCTACTCTCGGTGCTTGCGGTGCGTCGGGTGTTGCAGGCGGCTCTTTGCTCCTCATCCCCATGGCTTGCTCGCTCTTCGGTATTGGTAACGACGTCGCGATGCAGGTAGTGGCTGTCGGCTTTATAATAGGCGTGGTTCAGGATTCCGTTGAAACTGCCTTGAATTCCGCAGGTGACGTTTTATTTGCGGCTACGGCAGAATTCCGCGAATGGAAAAAGCAGGGAAGAGAAATAAAATTCTAAATCTGTTAATTTAAAGCCTCTGTGTTTTCACAGAGGCTTTTTTGTTTTCTTCAAGGCTTTTTACGTAGCTTTCCTGTCTATGAGCGTCTATCGGTGAGTAATGGGTGTTTTTTCCTATATTTATAATTTCTCCCACGTGAACGAAGCCGAAAAGTCTTGGCGGCAGATAGGTGACTATATCGTTTTTATTCCGTACTACGTAATACCCATGGAAGCTATCGTATGTAAGTGAGGAGCGCTTTCCCCATTTAAATAAAAATCTCGGTGAGCCATATCCGTAGCCCTCTATCTGATTTTCTATATCGCGCCTGTTTCTTTTTACGTATTCGTAGCAGATTCCTGCGATAGCACCCCCGTGACTGTACCCGACTATCACTATTTTTTCGACGCTTTTGTCCTCAATTTGCCCTTTAATATATGGCAGAATGGAATTCCACACACGAAGAAATCCTCTATGGCATAAAAAAGAGGCAGTGCCGTTTTCCAATCTCATTACTCTGAAATCCAAATTGCTTTTCCAGTCGATTTTCCCGTTTGAATGTTCAAAAAATATGTATAAAGTCTTGCCCTTTCTTTCCAGCGCAAAGCTTCCGCCTTCCTTTGTGTGTAGATATTTTGTATTAAGACATTTTAAAAAATAATAGAGAAGCTTGTTTTCCATTTTGTCTCACGCCTTAAAGAAAATATAAAAATTTTTCAATTCGTATATTGTTTTCTTTTCGTAAATATATTATAATAATTTGTACACAATAAAGAGCTATAATTATATTCACAGTTTTATTTTATGAGGCTTACGCCTCTTTTGTTACCCTGAAATCAAAAGAAAGGAAAAAGCGCTATGGAATACTTCTTTTTGCAAATTAAAGGGTTTGTTTTCTTTTTTGCCGTAGTTGGAATACTCAGCCACTTAATAGGCGAGAGTCTGCCGAGAAAACGCTTCCATTATGATGCTTTTCCTTACAGGTCTTTCACTTTCGAGCATAACGGCGCATTTTACAGTAAGACTCTTAATATACGCAAATGGAGAAAGTACATACCCGACAAAAGCAAGGCAGTCAAGTCTATGTATAAAAAATCCCTTGGTGAAAACTTTGACGAGGATCACGTTGAGCGCTTGATACAGGAGACCTGTGTCGCCGAATTTGTGCATTTTCTTTTGATACTGTCCTCTCCCTTCGTATTCGTGTTTGTGAAGGGAAGGTTCGCCTTGGTATGCGCTATAGCATTCGCCTTTGGAAACGTGCCGTTTATAGTCATACAGAGATATAACAGGCCGAAGCTGGTAAGACTCTATCGCGACATTCTTTTAAGGAAAAATGAAAAAAGCGAAGAAGAGTACGAAGAAAAAATAAACGTCGTATAAATTGCATTAGGAGTAGACGTCTCAATGAAGCTTAAAGATTTACTTAAACCAAAAAATATATGGACACTTTTGAAGGAAAATCCTCACGTGTTCCTTCTCATATATTGGCTTATTTACCTTATTTTCTTTACGGTAGCAGAGAAGCTCATAGTAGATAATTATACCCCCATACATATCCCCTTTGATGACAAAATTCCTTTTTGTATATGGTTCGCTGTTCCGTACCTTGTCTGGTATCCCTACATAGTAGTTCCGCTGCTCTGGCTTATGTTTAAAAACGTGCCTGAATTCAAGAGGCTTATGTGGTTTATTGCTCTCACCTATTCTGTCACACTCGTAATTTATGCGGTGTTCCCGAATGGTCAGAATATGCGTGATCCCTCGGTTTTGGTAGGTGACGGACTTCTTACAAAATGGATGCGCTTTTTGTGGTCCTATGACACGAATACGAACGTCTGTCCCTCTATTCACGTAATAGGGACTCTCGCCTCTACCTTTGCTCTTATCCATACGAAGATAGCAAAGAAGTGGTGGGGCGCAATTTCAATTGCTATCTTTACAGTGACGATATGTCTTTCTATCGTCTTTGTAAAACAGCACTCCATTGTTGACTTGTATGCGGGCGTCGCTCTTTCTGCCCTCGCTTATCCCGTAATTTACAACAAAAAGACAAAGAGAATAGCAGAGAGTAAGGCTATTTTACCCTTCCGTGTAAAAGAAGAAAAGAAGGCGGAAGCTCGTGTTTAAAAAGAATCGGTATCCTTTTTTGGATACCGATTTTCTATTTTTTTGACAATTCCCGCAGGGCAGAAAGTTCGTCGGAAATTCCACCCACTTGGTCTATAAGACCGCACTCTACTGCTTCCTTTCCGTCTATTACGGAGCCTATATCGTTCGCCATCTGCTCGGTCTCGCTCATAAGCTTCCGTAAATACTCTTCCTTCACCTTTGAATGCGAGGTGATAAAAGAGATTATTCTGTCTTGCATCCTCTGAAGATAATCGAATGCCTGCGGCACGCCTATGACGAGCCCGCTCGTTCTTACGGGATGTATAGTCATAGTCGCGCTCGGTACTATAAAGGATCTGTCGGCAGAGACTGCAAGGGGCACGCCGATAGAATGTCCACCGCCAAGGACGAGAGAAACCGTCGGCTTCGACATAGAAGCGATAAGCTCGGAAATAGCAAGCCCCGCCTCTACGTCACCGCCCATTGTGTTGAGCATAATGAGAACGCCGTCTATATCCTCGCTTTCCTCGAGTGTAACGAGAAGGGGAATGAGGTGGTCGTACTTGGTCGCCTTCTGGTTATTGTTCAATAGATAGTGTCCCTCTATCTGCCCGATTATGCTTATACAGTAGAAGCTTTCATTCGAATTTGAAAGAGCGGCAGAGCCACTTTTGAACATATTTTCTACGTCAGACGGGTTGTTCTTGGAATTTTCCTGATTGTTTTCTTGGTTTTCTTCGATATTTATCATTTTATTTCCCTTTTTTAAGATATTTTATTTAGTTTTTCCCATTTTATTTCAATTTAATCATTTACAAATCAAAACTCTTGTGTTATACTATATTAGTATGCAAATAATTTTATATTACATAAGGAGAAATAAATATGAAGAAGATTTTGGTTGAAACTTCTGCAAGACATATCCACGTAAGTGCGGAAGCTCTTGAAGCATTGTTCGGCAAGGGCGCGACCTTGACCAAGAAGAAGGATCTTTCCCAGCCTGGTCAGTTCGCTTGCGAAGAGAAGGTAGAGCTCGTAGGACCTAAGTCCTCTATGAAGGTCAGCATTCTCGGTCCCGTAAGACCTGCGACTCAGGTAGAGCTTTCTCTTACTGACGCGCGCGCACTCGGTGTTTCTGCTCCCGTTCGTGAAAGCGGAGATATCGCAGGTACGGCAGGCATTACACTCAGAGGTCCTGCAGGCGAGTACGTAATAAACGAAGGTGTTATCGCTGCTAAGCGTCACATTCACCTCACCCCCGAGACCGCAGAGGAGTACGGCGTTTCTGATAAGCAGATAGTAAAGGTTAAGCTCGACACCGAGCGTCCCCTTATTTTTGATGGCGTAGTAGTTCGCGTAAACAAGAACTTCGCTCCCGCTATGCACATCGACACCGACGAGTCTAACGCGGCTTGCGCATTCGGTAATATCGAAGGCGAAATCATTCTTTAATTGTTTTGATTTTAATAAATACATATAAGGAGATACAAAAATGAGCAATATTGCATATTCACACGAAGTTGCAAACATGTGCGTTGTAGCAAAGGGTCCTCATCACGGTCCGGCACCTATTCCGGAAGAGGGCAAATGGGTACAGGCGCGTGAAATCAAGGACATATCCGCATACACTCACGGTGTGGGCTGGTGTGCACCTCAGCAGGGAGCTTGTAAGCTTTCTCTTAACGTAAAGGACGGTATCATCGAAGAGGCTCTCGTTGAGACCATCGGTTGCTCGGGTATGACTCACTCTGCAGCTATGGCAGCAGAAATCCTTCCCGGAAAGACCATTCTTGAAGCACTTAACACCGACCTCGTATGCGACGCTATCAATACCGCGATGAGAGAACTCTTCTTGCAGATCGTTTACGGACGTTCTCAGTCTGCATTCTCTGAAGGCGGCTTGGTAATCGGCGCAGGTATGGAGGACTTGGGTAAGGGCGCACGTTCCATGGTAGGTACTATGTACGGTACTAAGGATAAGGGCGTAAGATACCTTGAAATGACCGAAGGCTACTGCACCAGAATGGCGCTCGACGCTGACGATCAGGTTATCGGCTACGAGTTCGTTTCTCTTGGCAAGATGACCGACTTTATCAAGAAGGGTATGGAGCCTAACGAGGCTTATGAAAAATCCAAGGGCACGTACGGCAGATTCAATGACGCTGTTAAGTACATCGATCCCCGCAAGGAATAATAGAGGAGGAAATATAAATGGCACATTTTGAAGGTTATGAAAGACGTGAGGCGAAAATCCTCGCAGCTCTTAAGGAATACGGAATTTCCTCTATCGACGAGTGCAAAGAGATTTGCGACGCGAAGGGAATAGACCCTTATAAGATTACAGAAGAAACTCAGCCTATCTGCTTTGAGAATGCAAAGTGGGCATACACCGTTGGCGCAGCTATCGCAATCAAGAAGGGCTGCACAAAGGCATCTGACGCCGCTGCCGCTATCGGTATCGGTCTTCAGGCATTCTGTATCCCCGGCTCTGTTGCAGAAAACCGTAAGGTTGGTCTCGGCCACGGAAACCTCGGTGCAATGCTTCTTTCCGAAGAGACCGAGTGCTTCTGCTTCCTCGCAGGACACGAGTCCTTTGCAGCGGCAGAGGGCGCAATTAAGATCGCTCTTAATGCAAACAAGGTAAGGGTAAAGCCCTTGCGCGTTATTCTTAACGGACTTGGTAAGGATGCCGCTATGATCATCTCGAGAATAAACGGCTTTACCTACGTTCAGACCGAATTCGATCCCTACACCGAAGAGGTTAAGATCGTTAAGGAGATCGCTTACTCTAACGGTGACAGAGCAAAGGTAAGATGCTACGGCTCTGACAGCGTTCCGGAAGGCGTTGCAATCATGCGCCTTGAAAACGTAGGCGTATCCATTACCGGTAACTCTACGAACCCCACTCGCTTCCAGCACCCCGTTGCAGGTACTTACAAGAAGTGGTGTAACGAAAACGGAAAGCAGTACTTCTCGGTTGCTTCCGGTGGTGGTACGGGTAGAACACTTCACCCCGACAACATGGCAGCAGGTCCCGCTTCCTACGGTATGACCGACACTATGGGTAGAATGCACGGCGACGCTCAGTTCGCAGGCTCTTCTTCCGTTCCCGCTCACGTTGAAATGATGGGTCTCATCGGCGCTGGTAACAACCCCATGGTTGGTATGACAGTTGCGGTTGCTGTAGCAATTGAGGAAGCTTCTAAGTAAGTTTCAACCTAACATCAAGTGGCAGGTGCGACGCAGGTCATTCCATATGACAAGTTGCTGTTGCAGTTGCTATCGAGGAAGCTTCTAAGTAATTTACAAATGTTTAAAAATCCCC
>JAZOOB010000027.1:0-1909 GCA_045654845.1 Eubacteriales bacterium
AAATCCTCTTTAGAGCTTCTTCGCGCTTATAAGGAGTCGAAGAATGAAAGGTCGGGAGTGAGTGCCGTTGCCTCACCCACTTGGGAGGACGTCGCCAAAAACGACGTTGTCATAGAAAAGATAAAGGTCGATGCACCCACAGAAAATAATAACCCTGAAAAAGAAGCAATTCCCGAAAAGAAGAACTACCGTATAATAGGCGAAGCATTTTTGTGCTACGTGATAGTAGAATACGAGGACAAGCTTCTCTTGGTAGATAAGCACGCCGCTCACGAAAGAATAAATTTCGAGCAGATGAAAAAGGAGTGTGAAAAAGAGGGAAGAGTAACGAGCCAGCCTCTTATGATACCGATAGAGGTAGAGCTTGATACCCTGACTTGCGCTTCACTTTTAGAGTGCAAGGATGAAATCGAGGTAATCGGCTTTGAGTTTGAATTGAAGTCGCCGAAGGCGTACCTCTATTCGATTCCTTCGATAATAGGAGCAGATAAGGCGGCAGAGGTGTTCTCGAGTCTTGCCGACGAGGTTTTGTCCGAAGGCAAAAGCCCTGAAATATCACTTTCCGAAAGAAGAGAGAAATCTCTTTATCAAATAGCCTGCAAGGCGTCTATAAAAGGCGGCAGAAGCTACGGCGAAGAGCATATAGAGTGGCTCATAGACAAGGTTATGGCACTTCCTGACATCACGGTTTGTCCTCACGGCAGACCTATCGCCATGGAAATAACGAAAAATCAACTTGATAGAAATTTTGACAGATTGAAATAAAGGAATAAAGTATGTTTGAAGTATTGAAAAAAGAGGGAAAAGCGCGCAGAGGAAGAATGACGACGGTACACGGAGTTATTGAGACCCCCGTGTTTATGAACGTAGGCACGAGCGCGGCTATAAAGGGCGGAGTTTCTACCGATGACCTTCGTGAAATAAATTGTCAGGTAGAGCTTTCAAATACCTATCATTTACACATAAGACCTGGAGATGACCTCATCTATGAGATGGGCGGTCTTCATAAGTTCTTTAATTGGGATAAGCCTATCCTCACCGATAGCGGCGGATTTCAGGTGTTTTCACTTGCGAAGCTTCGCAAGATAACCGAGGAGGGAGTTTATTTCAATTCCCATATGGACGGAAAGCGTATATTTATGGGCCCCGAGGAGAGTATGCGAATTCAGTCTAATATAGCCTCTACTATCGCTATGGCATTCGATGAGTGTGTAGAAAATCCTGCGACCTACGAGTATGCAAAGGCGTCGTCAGAGCGCACTATCCGTTGGTTAAAGCGTAGTAAGGATGAAATGGACAGACTTAATTCCTTGCCCCGCACTATAAATAAAAACCAGATGCTTTTCGGTATAAATCAGGGAAGCACCTATGACGACCTTCGTATTGAGAATATGTGCCGCACGGCAGAATTTGACCTTGACGGATATGCTATCGGAGGTCTTGCCGTCGGTGAAGAGGCAGACGTTATGTATCACGTTATAGACGTGGTAGAGCCCTATATGCCCGAAAATAAGCCGAGATACCTTATGGGTGTCGGCACACCGCAGAATATACTTGAGGCGGTACATCGCGGAGTAGACTTCTTTGATTGCGTTATGCCGAGCCGTAACGCGCGTCACGGAAACCTCTTTACTTGGCACGGAAAGATGAATATAAATAACGAGCAGTATTTTGCCGATCCGAAGCCGATAGACGAAGCGTGTAACTGTCCCGCTTGCCGTAGTTATAGCAGAGCATATATAAGACATCTGTTTAAGGCTCGCGAAGCACTCGGTATGCGCCTTTGCGTAATTCATAACCTCTACTTCTATAACGAGCTTATGGCGAAGATAAGAGACGCGCTCGACGAAGGACGCTTTGAAGAATTCTATCGCACGTGGGTAAACAAACTTGCAGAGCGCTCTGAAGA
>JAZOOB010000028.1:0-3931 GCA_045654845.1 Eubacteriales bacterium
CCTCCGACTTGGTTCCCGTAAAGGCGGCAACGCTCTCCTGCCGAGGAGTGATTTATATTCTTTTATAGTATATTTATCCTTTTTCGGTAGTGTCTTTATGGACTACGGGAGAAGGATTTTTTATTTTGAACAATTTATACGGAGGTTTAAAATGCCAAGTCAGAAAATTCTTGAACAGAAGCAAGAAGTTGTAAAAGTACTTTCCGAGAAGATGCGTAACGCGGCTTCCGGCGTACTTGTAAAGTATGAGGGCATTACTGTTGAAGACGATACCAAACTTCGCGCAGCTTTGCGTGCGGCAGGTGTTGAGTACAGCGTTATGAAGAACTCGCTCACAGGCAGAGCTTGTGAAGAGGCAGGCTACGGCGACATGAAGCAGTACCTCACCGGTATGACGGCTATCGCAATCAGCGAAAAGGATCCCGTTGCACCCGCTAAGATTATGAAGGAGTACTCTGATAAGATCAAGTCCTTTGAAATCAAGGCAGGCTTCGTTGACGGCGCTGTTGTTGATGCATCAGTAGTTATGACTCTCGCGACCATTCCTTCTAAGGAACAGTTGATCGCAAAAATGTTGGGCAGCTTGATGTCTCCTATCCAGAAGTTCGCTTACGTACTTCAGGCAAAGGCAGACAAGGGCGAGGAAGCAGCTCCTGCAGCAGCAGAAGAAGCAGCACCCGCAGTAGAGGAAGCACCCGCAGAAGCTCCTGCCGAAGCGTAATTTCGGCGTAATCACCCTAAAAAATAATTAAGTATATTTGAAAATCGGAGGATTTAAAAATGGCAAACGAAAAGACCACTCAGATTATTGATCTTGTAAAAGAGCTTACCATCGTTGAGCTCAATGACCTTGTAAAGGCACTTGAAGAGGAATTTGGCGTATCCGCAGCTCCCGTTGCAGCAGTAGCAGTAGCAGGTGGCGCAGCAGCTCCCGCAGCTGAAGAGAAGACCGAATTCGACGTAATCCTTAAGGCAGCAGGCGCTAAGAAGCTTGACGTTATTAAGGCAGTTCGTAGCATCACCGGTCTCGGACTTAAGGAAGCTAAGGACCTCGTTGAGGGCGCTCCTAAGACCGTTAAGGAAGGCGTTTCCAAGGAAGAAGCAGGCAAGATTGAGGAAGAGCTCAAGGCAGCCGGCGCAGAAGTTGAAGTTAAGTAATTTAAACTTCGTATATCTTACCCACGTATGCACCTGTTCATACGTGGGTTTTTTCTTTGCTTATATGTGGGCAATTACACACCTTATCCACCACCTTCGGTGGTCCCCCTTCTCCCACTGGAGAAGGCTGATAAAATCCTTGACAAACAAGCGAAGATATAGTAAAATAAGGGTGTAAAGAAAACAATACGGAAGGCGAAAAAATATGGAACAGTCTAAAAGAGAATTTTTGGAAAAGAAGGCGAACGATATCCGTATAGGAATTATCGAGGGAGTGTATAGCGCAGGCTGTGGACATCCCGGCGGCTCGCTTTCTATCGCAGACATCATGGCGTATCTTTATTTTGATAAAATGAAGATAGATGAAAAGAATCCTAAATGGGAGGAAAGAGACCGTTTCGTGCTTTCGAAGGGCCACACCGCCCCTGCACTTTACGCGACTCTTGCAGAGAGAGGCTTTTTCCCCGTAGAAGAATTAAAGACCTTGCGTAAGACCGAAAGTCGCTTGCAGGGACACCCCGATATGAAGAATATCCCCGGCGTAGATATGACGACAGGCTCTCTCGGACTCGGAATTTCAGCCGCTTGCGGAATGGCGCTTTCCGGCAAGATTTCCGACAAGAATTATAGAGTATATACCATAGTCGGCGACGGCGAGAGCGAGGAAGGACAGGTTTGGGAGGCGGCTATGTTCGCAGCTCACTATAAGCTTGATAACCTCTGTCTGTTCCTTGACTTTAACGGCTTGCAGATAGACGGACCCGTCACCGAGGTTATGAACCCCACCCCTCACGATGAGAAGTTCCGCGCATTCGGCTGGAACGTTATAGTTATAGACGGACACAATTTCGACGAGATAGAAAAAGCGGTAGAAGAAGCAGAAAAGTGCAAGGGCAAGCCCACCGCTATTATTGCAAAGACCACGAAGGGCAAGGGCGTTTCCTATATGGAAAACGCAGTAGAATGGCACGGTGCCGCCCCGAAGGAAGAGCAGTATAATATAGCTATCAAGGAATTGACCGAAAGAGCGTGAGAAAGGGAAGAGATATGGAAAAGATTGCAACTCGTGAAGGCTACGGCAAGGCTCTTGCCGAGCTCGGTGAAAAATATGATTTCGTAGTTCTTGACGCCGACCTCGCGGCAGCGACCAAGACAGGTATTTTCAAAAAGAAATTCCCCGAAAGATTCTTCGACTGTGGAATCGCAGAGGGAAATATGGTAGGTGTCGCGGCAGGACTTGCGGCGACGGGAAAGATACCCTTCGTTTCGAGCTTCGCTATGTTTGCGGCAGGCCGCGCATTTGAGCAGATAAGAAACACGGTAGGATACCCCCACCTTAACGTAAAGATAGGCGCGACTCACGCAGGTATCACCGTAGGTGAAGACGGCGCGACACATCAGTGTAATGAGGACATTGCGCTTATGCGTACTATCCCCGGTATGACTATAATAAACCCCGCAGATGCAAATGAAGCAAAGGCTGCGGTTGAGGCGGCTATCAATTTCGAGGGCCCCGTATATCTTCGCTTCGGCAGATATGCCGTACCGAACATGACCGCAGAAATGCCCGACTATAAGTTTGAGCTTGGTCGCGGTGTAGTTTACAAAGAGGGTAAGGACGTCACCCTTGCGGCGACAGGCTATATGGTGCATCTCGCACTTGAAGCGGCAGAAATGCTTGAAAAAGAAGGCATTTCCGCAAAGGTCGTAAACATTCATACGATAAAGCCGATAGACGAAGAGCTTTTAGTCGCTTGTGCAAAGGAAACGGGCGCGATAGTCACGGCAGAGGAGCATAGCGTAATAGGCGGCTTTGGCGCGGCGGTATGTGAATGCCTTGCAGAAAATTATCCCGTACCCGTTATGCGCGTCGGCGTAAACGATGCATACGGTCGAAGCGGAAAGGTGCCCGAGCTTCTCGAAATCTACGGACTTACCGCAAAGAATATTGCAGAAAATGCGAAAAAGGCGATAGCACTTAAGAAGTAAAATCAAATAAAAAACACAGAGGAAAATATCCTGTATAAATTGAAGAAAAATTCACCTTTCTTACAAATTTATGCAAAATGTTCAAAAAGATATTGACCTTTGTGTTTTTTTATGCTATTATAAGTTCATAAGCGATAGAGGCGCGGTCCTTAAAAGTAGGCAGAGTAATCGGACGGATATCCGACTGCTGAAAGGAATGACCGCCGAAGAGATGAAAAATATCCGTTTTTTGTCGTCTGGGCGCTGGCGAAATACGTCTGCGACTGTCACTTTTTGGTGGAGCACTATCCGATATACACGCGCTTACGCGGTTATGGGTTTTTGCTTTATCCATAGCCGCTTTTATTATTTTTGGAGGATAAAAAAATGAAAAAGAATTTAGTCAAGTACATTGTCGTAGCGCTTTTGCTTGCTTTCGTCGTTTTTGCCTCGGTTACGGTAAACGTATCGAGCGACGCGTCGGATAGCCGCTATTTCGCTACCTTCGTCTCACTTTTGCCGCCCTTGGTGGCTATCGTGCTCGCGCTTGTGACGAAAGAGGTTTATTCCTCACTCTTTATAGGCGTTTTGCTCGGTGGCGCGTTTGCGGCGAGCTGGAACCCCGTTAAGTCGTTCGATATCTTTATGAACGACGGAATTATATCGGCGGTTTCCGGCACTGCGGGAATTTTCGTATTCCTCGTAGTTCTCGGTGTTATGGTCGCGCTTATAAACCGCGCGGGCGGATCTGCCGCCTTCGGAAGATGGGCAGGGGCCAACAACAAGTCGGGAGGAGGCGCAATGA
>JAZOOB010000029.1:0-5084 GCA_045654845.1 Eubacteriales bacterium
AGAGCACGACTTTGAAAACGATAAGGTTATAGTGCTTGATGCAGACGAATGGCATCACGGCGTAATAGGTATAGTCGCGTCGAGAATTACCGAGCGATATGGGCTTCCCAGCATACTGCTTTCATTTGACGGCTGTGACCCCGAAAATCCCACGGACGAGGATATAGCGAAGGGCTCGGGACGAAGCATAAAGGGAATGAATCTTGTCGATGCTTTGGTGCACTGTGACGACTGTCTTGTCAAGTATGGCGGACACGAGCTTGCGGCAGGACTCAGTGTAAAGAGAAGCGAGCTTGAAAATTTCAAGAGAAAAATAAATCTTTATGCGGACAAGATATTCCGTGAGAATATGTCTGTCCCCACACTTGAAGCCGACTGTGAAATAGACTTTGTCGATCTCACGATAGACGTAGCCGAAAGTATCAGAAATTTAGAGCCATTCGGTGTTTCAAACCCTGTGCCCGTATTCGTTTTGCGCTCGGCAAGAGTGCTTGAATGTACGCCTGTAAGCACGGGCAAGCACACCCGATTTGTGCTTGGAAACGGGAATAATAAAACCTGCTCGGCTATCTGCTTCTCGCAGAGTCCTTCACAGCTTAATCTGTACGTAGGGGATACAGTCGACGTTATGTTTAACCTTGATATAAACGAATGGGCAGGAAGAAAGACGGTACAGCTCATAATCAAGGATATAAGACTTTCCGACGAGGCGAAAGCGAGCGTCGAGGGTGAAAAGCAGCGCTTTGACGAAATATGGGGTGGCGCGCCGTTTTCCGAGGCAGAGGATATAATTCCGACACGAGACGATTTTGCGTCGGTCTATAATCTCGTCTGTGCATCCGTTCGCGCGGGTGTAGATAGCATAAGCCATCGCTCTATGCTTTCCAGCCTTCCCACAAGAATAAACTATATAAAGCTTAAAATAATAATTCGCGTTCTTCAGGAAATGAATCTTTTGGGAATCGAAGAGGTGAGCGAGGAGCTCTATCACTTCAAGGTTCATTTTACAAAGAACAAAACCGATTTGGAGAAATCGACGCTTTTGCGCCGTTTAAGGACACAGCAAAAGCAGGCGTGAGGATCTTATGAACGAAATGGATAAATTGCTCGAAAAGCTGATAAACTCGGGCAAAAAATACGATATTGAAAAGATAAAAAGCGCGTACGAATATGCCGCTATGCTTCACGAAGGGCAGAAACGGCAGAGTGGCGAGGATTATATCTGCCATCCTATTGCGGTGGCGGAAATCGTCGTCTCTCTCGGCTTGGATACCGACTCTATATGCGCCGCCCTTTTGCACGATACGGTAGAGGACTGCTCTGAAAAGACCAATATCGACGAGATAAAAAAGCGCTTTGGTGATGACGTCGCCACCATTGTCGACGGCTTGACGAAGATAGTGCATATGCAGCTTGAGGACAAAGAGGAAGCGCACATCGAAAACATAAGAAAAATGCTTCTTGCGATGTCGAAGGATATAAGAGTAATCTTTATAAAGCTCTGCGACAGATTGCATAATATGCGCACCCTTTCTGCGAAAAGTGACGAAAAAAGACGTGTCATCGCGCTCGAAACTATGTACGTCTACGCCCCTCTTGCGCACCGCTTGGGTATCAACCAGATAAAGCACGAGCTTGAAAATATAGGTCTTATGTACCTCGACCCGATAGGGTACGAGGAGGTCACGAAATGCATTGATACAAAATTCGGACAGACCTCTGATTTTATAGAGAATGCAAAGGAGCATATTTCTAATAAGCTCAAGGAAAACGACATAGAATTCGAGCTCAAGGGACGTGTAAAGAGCGTATACAGCCTTTACCGTAAGATGTACGACCAGAATAAGAATTTCGATGATATTTTCGACTTCTACGCTCTTCGTATCATAGTGAATACCGAGCTTGAATGTTATACCGTGCTGGGTATAATTCACGAGCTTTTCCACTCTGTCCCCGGAAGATTCAAGGACTATATATCCACCCCGAAGCCTAATATGTATCAGTCGTTACACACCACTGTTATAAGCCGTCACGGTATACCGTTTGAGGTGCAGATAAGAACTCATAAGATGCACGAGATAGCCGAATACGGTATAGCGGCGCACTGGAAATATAAGTCGGGCGAAAAGGCGAACGAGGACCTTGACGAGAAGATTCGCTGGGTTTCGCAGATGGTTGAAAACGACGAGAATATGCACGACCCTGACGAGTTTATGCGCTCGTTCAAGACCGATATTTTCAGAGACGAAACCTACGTGTTTACCCCGAAGGGTGACGTTATATCTCTGCCCGTTGGCGCGACGGTCATCGACTTTGCTTACGCTATACATACCGCCGTCGGAAACAAGATGATAGGCGCGAAAATAAACGGCGCAATAGTGCCGATAGACCGCGTACCCGAAATGGGTGAAATAGTTGAAATTATCACCTCGTCGTCCTCAAAGGGTCCAAGCCGTGACTGGATGAAAATTGTAAAGACGTCGGAGGCGAGAAACAAGATTCGCCAGTGGTATAAGAAGGAAAAACGCGCAGAGAATATAGTAGTCGGAAAAACCGAAATCGAAAAGGAAGTAAAGAAATACGGAAAGAGCTATACCGACGAGGAATTGCGTCAGGTTATTTCAAACGTAGCGTCGCGTATGGGTATGATGGAGGTCGATGATTTCTATAATACCATAGGCTACGGAGGCTTGAACGTCAGCCGTCTTTCCGTGCGCATTCACGACGAATTTGACAGGGTTGTAAAGGATAAGACGCCCGTCGCTCCCATCGAGCCCGAGCAGGTGAAGCTTACCGAAAGACCGAAGGCTACAAAGAACAATAGCGGTATCGTGGTAGACGGCGACGTAGACTGTCAGGTCAAGTTTGCTCGTTGCTGTAACCCCTTGCCTGGTGACGACGTCATTGGCTTTATTACAAAGGGCTACGGAATTTCCATACACCACAAGAATTGTCCTAACGCTATTGCGGGCAGAAACAAGCCCGAACAGCAGGACAGATGGATAAACGCGAGATGGGAAAACGAATTTGTCGCGAAGAGTGGAAACGATATCTACGAGGCGAATTTGCAGATAATAGCAGAGAACAAGATAGGCGTTTTTGCCGAGATTTCTACGGCGCTCGCCGATATGAAGGTCTCTATTATCGGAATAAATACCCAGATGCGCGAAAACGGAGCATCTGCGCTTATTTCTCTTACGGTAGGCTGTAAGAATATAAGCCACTTCAAGTCCATCGTTTCAAGATTAAAGACGATATCCTCTATTTACGAGGTATCGAGAGGAATAGTAAACTGATTTGGGAGAATAATATGACAGCCGTTATACAGAGAATACTAAATGCAGAGGTATATGCGGATAATGAATTCAGCGGAAAAGCCGAAAAGGGACTTTTCATTCTCTTGGGTGTTCGACGCGGAGATACCGAAAACGATGCGCTTCTTTTGGCTGAGAAGATTTCTAAATTGCGCATATTTACCGATGAAAACGATAAAATGAATCTTTCTGTCAAGGATATAGACGGAGAAGCTCTCATAGTTTCAAATTTCACCTTGAGCGCTAATTATTCTCACGGAAACCGCCCCGATTTCTTCGATGCAGCACCGCCCGCTGAGGCAAACGCGCTTTACGAGTATTTCGTTTCTCTTATGAGAGAAAGAGTGCGCCACGTGGGTACGGGCAAATTCGGTGCAGAGATGAAGATAAACGCATCGTGCGACGGACCTGTAACCATCGTTATGGAGTCCGAAAAACTGAAAAAGGGGAAGGCACAGTGATTTTAAGAATAGACGGAAATATAAACCGTTACTACGTTCAGACGCTTTGTATGCTCTTTTTCAAGGGCGCGAAGTTTTCTGAGGACGAGCAGCCCGCTCCCGACGTACCCGAGCTTGACGTATCGGTGAAAACGGGCGAGGATAAGCTCGTATACTCACACGCGAAAATAAAGCTCGGTGATAAGATTGTCGAGGCAGACGGAGTTGCCGATCCCGAAAAGGTAATAAACTGTACGCCTATGCGCTTAAATAAGCTGGCGGTAGGCAGAGCTATATTTGAAGCAGGAAAGGCGTTTTCTTCCTGTATCACCCCTTGGGGAATACTCACAGGTGTAAGACCTTCAAAGGTCGCGAGCGAGTTTCTGTTCAGCGGAAACGGTGTGAGAAGCACGCGCCAGATATTGCGCGACGAGTATTTCGTGAATCCGAAAAAGGCGGCGCTTGCCGTATCGGTCGCTTCGACCGAAATGAAGCTGACGAGAAAACTGCCCGACAATTTGTGCAGTATTTATATATCTATTCCGTTTTGTCCGTCGAGATGCGCATATTGCTCTTTCGTTTCATATACGTCAGACAGGCTTCTTTCGCTCATTGACGACTATTTGAAAAAGCTTTATCTCGACATTGACAATATCTTTTATATAATAAAAGAACTCGGCTTAAAGGTCGCGACAGTCTATATAGGCGGCGGTACGCCCACTGTACTTTCGCCCAAGCAGCTTTCTACTCTTATGAAGCGCGTTTCTATGCATATAGACCCCGCCTCTCTTATGGAGTATACAGTAGAAGCGGGAAGACCTGATACCATAACCGAAGAAAAATTGAGAATAATAAAGGAAAACGGGGCGACCAGAATAAGCGTAAACCCGCAGACCTTGAACGACGATATATTGAAGGCGATAGGAAGACGCCATAGCGTAGACGATTTCTATCGCGCGTACGATATAGCGAAGGCGTCGGGTATAGATAGTATAAACGTAGACCTTATTGCAGGTCTGCCGAATGATACCTTCGGAATTTTCGCTAATTCTATTGAAAGTGTCATAGACCTCGCGCCCGAAAATATAACCGTACATACCTTCAGCGTAAAGAAGTCGGCAGACCTCAAAAAGCAGGAAAACGACATCTATAATTCGTCGGAGGATACTACCTCAAAATGCGTGGAATACGCGCAGATAAAGACGAAGTTCGCAGGCTATAAGCCCTACTACGTCTACCGTCAGAAAAACACGATAGGAAACCTTGAAAACGTAGGATATTCCATCGACGGCAAGGAAGGAATGTATAATATCTTTATGATGGAGGAGCT
>JAZOOB010000030.1:0-2389 GCA_045654845.1 Eubacteriales bacterium
TTTACAAAGCAAAAAAAGTGTGATATACTCTTAATATCCGCTTGTAGCTCAGCTGGATAGAGTACCGGATTCCGATTCCGATGGTCGCAGGTTCGACTCCTGTCAAGCGGGCCAAAAAATCGACAAGTCGAAGCTTGTCGATTTTTTTATTGAAAAAGCCTTGACGGTATACACGCCCTTCTGCGTGATTTTGGATGCACCGATTAAAATCCATACCGAAAAAAATGCAAAATATCTTTTTCGCCCTCAACAAAAAAGACCGTTTTAAAACGGTCTTTTTTTATTTAAGGAATCAGTCGGGCGTGTTTGATTTCTATCTTTTTTTCGCCTGTCGCGTTATTTACATAATGCGTTATCTGTCCAAAGAGGACTATTTCGTCGCCCACCTTTGGGGGATTTTCCATCGCGTCGTAGCGGATTACACCCGTTTTATCGTAGGTGCCGTAGATATATAGCTGATTACCGTGTTCGTCGGAAATATACAGATTTCCCCACTGTTCATTTTCGACATTTGCGACCACGCCCTTTACGTAGAAAGATTCGTCTGTCGTTTTGCCCTCGGGGAGTGAACTTCCTATATTCAACACCTCTTCTATAGGCGTGTAGACAATTTCACCCTTTGAGCCAAGCCCACCGTTTTCAACGAAGGTAGCCAAAAGGTTATACGCGTAAACTCCCGTAGAATAGCGCTCGATTTCAGTCAATCGGTTTGGCGCGTAGGTGGAAGAATAACTGTCTGTCAGTATGTAATACGTGCCGTTTGGATTTATATTATTTTTTACCGAATTACCGTAATCGCTATAGCTGACAAAATAATTTTCGTTTTTAGTATTTATAAATTTACTGAGCAGATCCTGTCCTTTGATAGAGCAAAGCACGAGCTGATTTTCAAAGGGGAAAATCCCCTGAATCTGTGAGAAGGTCACAGACCCTGCAGGCAAATACCCGGGGCTTCGCACCGACATATAACCGCCAGCGAGAACTACGTCGTATTTATCACCGTAAGCCTCTAGCGCCTTTTGTAAATAGAGGTCTGCAAGTATCTGGCGAAGCTCGTCACCGTTTCTATACTTATCATTTTCACCAAGCACGCGGGTAGCGAGTGAAACCTGCTCGTCATATTTCTTCACAAGCTCGGCTACGATAGGATCGTCTTCAAGCGTGTCATACACCCTAGAAGAAATATAGCGCGCGTTTCGGACGACGCTATTTCCGTTTGCAAAATTGATTTCTGCCTCGGCATAGGAAATGCCCGAATTGTCTCCTCCGTTTTGAAGGTGGTATACGCCCTCATCGTCTTTCATAACGTAGGAACGGTGGGTATGTCCCTCAAAAACGATATCTACGTATCCTTCGGACAAGACGGGTGAATAATATGAGGATAGCTGTGAGTCGGTTACCGTATCGGAAGAGCGTCCGCTTGACCCATCGTGCAGAGAGTAGATTATAAAATCTGCGCCCGCTTCACGAAGGCGAATAGATTCCGCCTTTACAAGCTCGGCAAGCTCGCTTCCGACCTTGAAATATACGTCTCCCGAATAATCTCCCGAAATAGAGGAAAGGCAATCGCCTATCGCGCCTATCACACCGATAGTCGCACCGCCTCGCTCTACGAGCACCGAAGGCTGACAATACTCGACAGGCTTATTGGTAGCACTATCGTATATATTTATTGCAAGAAAGGGGAATTCCGCCAGCTCGGCATTCTGCTCTATAAAGCTCTCGCCCCAATCGTACTCGTGGTTTCCGAGCGTCATAGAAACGAAGTCCAGCTCGTTCATCCACTCGGTAACGATAAGTCCCTTCGTCAGATTGGATTCAGAGCTTCCCTGCCACATATCACCGGAGGACAGTACAAGAACGTGATCCTCGCTTTCGTAGGCGTTTTTAATATACGTAGTCATCTCGTCAACGCCTGCATGAGCATTTGAATCACAAAGCTTACCGTGAAGGTCGTTTATGGCGAACATATCGAGCACCACGATGACCGAAATGCCACAGTCGTCGCACAGTCCGTTATCGTCTGCGTCGCTATGCTCTTTTCCGTCCACGCAAAGCGAAGTATCATTCGCAGGCGGTGTGACGTCGGGAATATACTCGTCGCAGCCGACAAGACAAGATGAAATAATGATAAACAAAACAAAAAGTAAGGGTAATAGCCTTTTCATATATTTTTTCCTTTTTTTGTGTGACAAGGTAAAAGTCTTTTTTTGTCACCGCATGATACTATGCTATCATAAACACGGCATATTGTCAATAGTCGAAATAATAAGAAAAAGACCTTCTTTCGAAGGTCTTTTTTTGTTTTTGAATTTATCTGTTGTAGCCGGGGAGCTTGATTACGTCGAGGACGTTTATCGGCATACCCGAAGCTATCGACTTGTTAGCG
>JAZOOB010000031.1:0-12395 GCA_045654845.1 Eubacteriales bacterium
TTTTTACCTAATTCGTAGTATTCCCCGTGAGAATACGCACAGAGCTTTGCTCTATCAAGACAGAGCTTGCCCTTTTCGTCGAGCAGACACTCGTCTACCGACACCGAGAGAATGTCAGCGAGGAACATATCGTGCGTGCCGAGAGGGACGATGTCGTACACCTTGCATTCAAGCGAGATAGGACACTCTGCGATGGTGGGCGCAGAGACCTCTTTTGACTCTACTTTCGTAAGGTTACATTTTTTAAATTTATCGAGCTTCGCGCCCGTATAGATACCGCAGAAATCCACCTCTTTTGCAAGAGACGAGGGGGCTAGGTTTATGACGAATTCGCCTTTTTCCTTTATTATATTATAGGAATGTCGCTCGGGTCTTATAGAGACGTAGGTTTTCGGTGGATGGCTGTTTATTATGCCCGTCCACGCGACAGTGATTATGTTTGAGTTTTCCATATCGCCACAGCTTATAAGACAGGGCGGTACGGGGGAAAGAAGGGTGCTACCCTTCCAAGATTGTCTTGCCATATTCTTTACACCCTCTTATTTCTGCATACCGAGCCAGCCCTTTGTGAGCAGACAGTCGGGAACTATCTTGAAAAGAAGATGCTGAAGCTTGGTAAACCAGTTTGTCACCGACATTACTTTTCCGCGCTTTGCGTCTCTTATTGCCTTGGCTACTACCTTATCTGCGCGAAGCAGAGGCTTGATAGCCGACGCTCTCGGTCCTTTTGCGCCGTCTATTTCGGTAGCTTTTCCGAGAAATTCGGTGTCTACCCAGCCAGGACAAAAGGCGGTGGCGGTTATGCCGAGGTGCTTTACTTCATATTTAAGAGCCTTCGTGTAGTGAAGAATGAAGGATTTGCCTGCCGCATACACGTTGAAATTAGGCAGGGGGGTGAAGCATGAGCCACTTCCAAGCTCGATTATATGAGAGCCTTTTTTCATATAAGGGATAGTCATATGTGTAATAAGCACCGACGCCTTTACGTTTAAGTCTATCATACGGGCGGTTTCTTCTTCAGAAATCTCGGAATAATCACCGAATTTGCCAAATCCCGAGGCGTTTATAAGATATTTTACGTCGGGCTTGTTTTCGATAAGAGCTTCTCTTACCTTGTTTATACCCTCGCTTGTGGTAAGGTCGGCGGAAATTACCTTCGCCTTGCCGTCGAGCATTTCCTTTAATTCATTTAATCTCTCTTCGCGTCTTGCGATAAGATAGAATTCGTCTACCTCGTTTGCGCGATAAAGCTGAAGGGCAAACTCTCTGCCGAGCCCTGACGATGCGCCTGTAATAATAGCAACTGACATAATTTTTCCTCTGTATTTATAGATTTTGTAAGCTTTTGTTTATATTAGTCCTTGGACATAAGCGACTGATAGGTTTTTTCTGCCGCGTCGCTTTCCGCCGCTTTTTTGTTCTTTCCTTCGCCCTTTTCATAGCCCTTGCCCTCTATTTTGCAGAGCACGGTATACTTCTTTTCGTGGTCGGGGCCGATTTCAGCCACCACCTCGTAGATAGGTCTTTCCATAGAGCGCGCCTGACACCATTCCTGTAAAAGATTTTTACTGCTTCTCGTCTGGGGCTGGCGGTTTTTCTCAAAATAGCTTTCTACGTCGAGCATTCGGTCAATGACGTCGATAACTATCTTCATATCCTTGTTGCAATCGAAATATAAAGCACCGATTATGCTCTCGAAAAGGTCTTCCATAACAGAGGGCTGAAGCGCTATATTCATCTTTTCGTCGCCTCGGTTTAATAAGAGGTATTCGTAAAGACCGAGCTCCTTTATTCTCATAGAAAGCATACTCTTGTCGCTTAATTTACTCTTGATGTTTGAAAAGTCGCCCTCGGTCAGCTCGCTTATGATTCCGCCCTTGCCGATGCGCGAGTATTTTTCCATAAGAATAGTGATAATAGCGCCGCCAAGAATACTGTCACCGCAGAATTCGAGCACCTCGTTGCTTTCAATGCTTTCACCTATCTGTCGCATTTCGTTACAGTACGAGGTCCTTGTGAACGCTTGCTTTAAAAGTGCTTTGTTATTAAAGACGTAGCCTATTTTTTGCTCTATTTGCGAGCAGTTAAATTCCTTCATTTTCAAATTCCTTTTATAGAATGTAAATAAAAGTTATGCTTTGCTTTCGTATGCCTTTTCTACCTCGTCTACAATGCTTTCGGGCAGAAGCGCAGAAATATCAGCGCCGTTTTTCAATGCCTCTCTTACGGCAGACGACGAGCAGTTATAAAGGTCCTTTTTTGCAAAGAAGAAGAGAGTATCTCTTTTGCTATGCTCTTTATTATAGCGAGCCATTTCGCTTTCATAGGAAAGGTCGCTCTCGTTTCGTACGCCCTTTACGATACAGTCTATATCGTTTTTTATCACGTATTCATAGACCATACCCGCATCGTAGTCGCACACCACGTTTTGTAGGTGCGCACAGGCCTTTTTCATAAAGGCAAGACGCTCGTCTTTTGAAAAAAGGTATTCCTTTTCTGCATTTATAAAAGCGGTAAGGTATACGGTATCGAAGATTTCACTCGCTCTTTCTACTATGTCGAGGTGCCCCTTTGTTATGGGGTCGAAGCTACCGCAGATAAGGGCGGTGGACTTTTTTATCTTTTTCATATTACTATCCTTTGAGTTATTCGCCACGGTAAAGTAAAATGTTTACAAACGACCTTCCGTATCTCGCGCTCTTTTTTACTTCGAAGCGGGAAGCAAGCTCTTCTTTTCCTTCAAAGATATTTTCGTTTCCGCTTTCGCAGACGAAAATGCAGTTTTCTTCGGCAAGATGTGCGCGAAGAATTCTTTCAAGCGCGTCGCCAACGCAGGCGTCGGCATACGGCGGGTCTATGAAGATGAGGTCAAACGAGCGCTGGTCTGCCATTTTTCTTATATAGTTTCGGTAGTCGCTGACAAGAAAGCGCGAGGACTCGAAAAATCCCGTCTTTTTTGCGTTCTTCTTTATGATATTCATAGCATCCTGCGAAGCGTCTATAAACATACAGGAGGTAGCGCCTCTTGAAAGCGCCTCCAAGCCCATCTGTCCGCTACCTGCAAAGAGGTCGAGCACACGGCATCCCTCTACTTCAAACTGAATGGCAGAGAATACGGCTTCCTTTACGCGCTCGCTTGTCGGACGGGTGTTTTCACCCTCTAAGGTCTCAAGGCGCGCGCCCTTTGCCGTACCCGTAATTATTCTCATCATAGGTTTATCCCCCTTGGTTTTACATTGTAAACAAAAGTTATTGTTTTTTGGCCTTTTCCTCAAAGTGCTTGGCGATAAGCTCGGCGTCCTTTCTCGTAATGCCCTTGACAGACGCTATATCCTCTGCTGTCGCGCCTGAGAGCTTTCCTACACCGCCAAACGCGGTGAGCAGGATTTTCGCCTTCTTTTCGCCTATACCCTTGATATCGCAGAGCGAGGAACGGCGAAGCGTCTTTCTTTTTGCGTCGCTTGAACGCTTTACGGCAAATCGGTGAGCCTCTTCCTGTATGCGATAGATGAGTCCATAGACTAATTGCTCTTTCGCTATGCTGAATTCGTTTTCACCGTCGGTGAGTGTCCTCGTCTTGTGGTGCTCGTCCTTTACCATACCGAATACGGGAATAGTTATCCCCTTTTCATCAAGTGCGGATTTTCCCGTATTGACGTGACCGACACCGCCGTCAAGAAGAATAAGGTCGGGCATTTTCCCGAGTGAACTTTCATCTTCGCCTATATGCGAAAGTCGGCGAGAAAGCGCTTCTCTCATAGCACCGTAGTCGTCTATACCGTCGGTTGTCTTTATTTTAAACGAGCGATAGTCGGATTTCTTCATTTTTCCGCCCTCGTATACTACCATAGAGGCGGTTATATGCTCTTTTCCTATATTTGAAATATCGTACGCCTCTATTCTATCGGGCAGAACCTCGAGCTTCAAGGTCTTTGCAAGAAGGATAAGCGCCTTATCCTCTCTTTCTATTTCGGTCCTGTATCTTTGCGCCCTTTCCTTTGCGTTTGCTTCTGCCATAAGGCAGAGCTTTTTCTTTTCGCTTCGCTTAGGCTCGATAATTTCGACCTTGCGCCCAGCTTTTTCTCTTAAAAAGAGCGAAAGTGCATCGGCATCCTCTTCTTCAAGAGGTTTGTCTATCAAGATCTCACGCGGAAAGCTATTTGCTTCTGAATAATAAGAGAAAAGAAATGCAGAAAAAGCGTCAGAGCCGAAAAGCTCTTCGGAAGAAAAGAGAAATTCGTTTTTAGAGATTAAGAGTCCGTCTCTTATAGAGAGAATGGAAATGACACCGCAGAGGTCGTCATTATACAGAGAAATAGCGTCTATTTGCGCCTTTTCGTCGGTGACGGCCTTCTGTTTATCCGAGAGCTTGCGAAGCGCGAAAATACTGTCGCGACAGCGAAGCGCGTCCTCAAATTGCTCGTTTTCGGCAAATGCGAGCATTCGCTTTTCGAGCTCGGCAATAGTTTCTGCCGTCTTTCCGTCGAGCACCTTTTTTGCCGATTTTATGAGCTCTCTGTACTCTTCTTCTGTTATGTCGTTTGCACAAGGGGCGCAACAGCGCTTCATTTGTCTGTATAGACAGGGGCGCTCTTTTCCTATATCGCGCGGAAAAACTCTTTTACAGTTCGGCAAAAGAAAAATCTTGCTTATTGCGTCCTTTGCGGAAAACGCCTCGGACATTCCCGAATAAGGGCCGTAGAAGCTACCTTCACCGTTTCTCTCGCGCGTGACGATGAGCTTCGGGTAGGGCTCGGCTGTAATCTTTATATACGGATAGGACTTTGAGTCCTTTAATTTTATATTATATCTCGGTGCGTGCTTTTTTATAAGCGTGTTTTCGAGAGTGAGCGCTTCGATTTCGGTGTCGCAGAGAATGGTATCAAAATCGCATACCGAGGATACCATTTTCGCCGTCTTGTAGGAATGACTTTTTGTCAAAAAGTAGCTCGACACTCTGTTTTTCAGCTTTTTTGATTTTCCGACGTATATAATCTTTCCGTCCTTGTTTTTCATAAGGTATACGCCGGGGCAAAGGGGAAGCTCGCTCGCTTTTTTACGAAGATATTCGATAGTATTCATAAAAAAATCCCCTTTCGTTTTTTAAAAAAGAAAGGGCGTCGCAAAGCTGTGCGTCGCCCGTTTCTCTTGCGCCTCAGACTTTTAAAAGGAAAGTCGGGCTTAGTCTTTTAATTCGGTATCTATAAGAGTAGCAAGCCCTTCAATAGCTTCCTTTTCGTCAGCACCATCTGCTATAAGGTTTACGGTCATGCCGTTTGTAATACCCAAAGAAAGCACGCCGAGAAGGCTCTTCGCGTTTACGCGTCTGTCTTCCTTTTCTACCCAAACAGAAGATTTGTAGGTGTTTGCTTTCTGAATAAAGAAGGTCGCAGGTCTTGCGTGAAGGCCTATCGTGTTCTTTATTGTAACGCTACGAGTAATCATTTTTTATACCTCTATGATTTATTACTACAATACAGTATATCAAAAGAAATGCATAAAATCAATAGATTTGCGCCATTTTTTAATAAAAAACCGATAGTTTTGCCCGTTTTTTCACAGTTTTTCGGCATTTTTCAGAAAAAGCGCAGGTCTACTATGAAAATCTCTGCTTCTGCAATAGAGTTTTTGACCGACAAGGTCATATTAGGCGCGATATAGCTTTCCCCGTTTGCAAAAAATCCACCCTCGCCCAAAAAGCCGTTTGCCAGAATGCGACCGCGAAGGTCAAAGAGTGTAAGAGACTCGGTAGTTATAAGATTTCCGTCAAGGTCGGAAAAACGCACCTTTGCGGGCAGGATAGTTATACTGTCGAGGTCAAGCTCGCCCAGCTCGTTGCCTGAAGCAAACAAAAGTTTACTTTCGCTTATAAATGCGTCTGCAAGCTCTTGGGAAATCCCGTTTAATTCAAAAGAAATCTGCGCGCGGTCAAGCGTCGCCTCTTCGGTCCTTTTCTTTTGTATTGCATAGCGCGAAAGCAGACTCAAAAAGAAGCAGAGAATGAGCGCGATTATGACCAAATCGAGATAGGTCAGCTTTTTGAGAATAGTCTTCATTCTGCGCCCTCGCCATCAAAGGAAATAGAGACGCAGTAGCCGACACCGCAAAACGAAGGCAATCGAAGCGACAGCCTTTTCCCTATTTTTATAGGGTATCCGTTTTGCAGAAAGTCGCCCTCTTCGATTTTCGCCTGAGCATACAAGGTCAAAAACAGATTTGAATAACCCTCGTATTCCTTTAAAAGAAGCTTTTTCTCGGTTTGGCTGAAAACTTCCTTGAAATACGGCTCTCTCTTTATTTCGTACACCCTGCCGAGCTCTTTTTTCGTCGCCGACTCGATTACGGTATCGCCGTTTTTTATATGTCCTATAAGGTCGTTTCGCACCCCTTCGAGCTTGATAACACAAAAGGCAAAGGAATCATTTTTTGCCACGCTTGGCAGAAAGAGAAAGAGAAAAAGCGAAACAAGTAAAAGCGAAATCAGAAAAAATTTTTTCGTACGGCGCAGAAACGATAATGTTTTCATAGCACCGCCTTAATTATAGTTTATTTTCTTATGGGAATATCTGCGTTTGCAATATTTGATATTCTTGACGCCTGATAGTCTATCTGTCTTTGCTCTGCTATGCCCGTTCTGTACGAAGCCGAGCACAGACCAAGAAGCAAGAAGAAGAGAAGACATACTCGGTAATTATACCAGACGTGGTCGAAAAGTCCGTTTGTGAGAAGCGCAATACACGCGCACAGCGATGCCGTGCAGACGTGGCGAGAGCTCGTTTCGTTTGCGGAAAATTCGATGGAATAGCAGTTTCTCAATGTGAAAATGAGAATAAGGAAGAAGGTAAGAAGTGCGAAAATTCCAAGCTCAACACCGATTTGTAAATAGAGGTTATGAGAGTGAATTGCCGCCTCTGCACCTATACTGCTATAAGGCAAAATGGCCTCTCTGTATGCTTCGCTACCTACGCCGACACCGCCGAAAAGGTTATCCTTAAACAGTGCAAGCGAGTCCTTCCATACCGTGAAGCGATAGGAAATCGAGGAATCCACGTTTGTATCAAGGAAGGAGAAAATAGAGGAAAATCTCTGTGTTATCGAGCGAGGCAGGAACAAGAGAAGGTTTGGAATAAAGGCGAAAATCGCGACAAGAACTCTCGGTGTTTTACGAAGACCGAACAGAGCGAGAGCCAGAAGCGAAACGATAGCACCGAGCCAAGCGCCTCTCGACCAAGTGAATACGAGCGACGCGCCAAGGGCGACGAGCACAATCGTGCGAGAAAGGAATAAAAACAGAGAGCTTCTGTCCTTCACGTTTACAAAAACGAGAGGAATTATCATGATGATATATGAAGCAAACACGTTCGGGTTATCGAAGGTCGAGCTGATTCGCCCCGCGATATAATCAAATGCTCTCGGGTCGAGCCAAGATGCGACCATTTCACCGCTAAGCTGCTGGAATATACCGAAAAGAGCGATAAGGAAGCCTGAAAAAAGGAGAACGCTCACAATATTTCCTATAACGCGCTTGTTAGTCAAAAGATTAGAAGAGAGGAAGTATATCGACATAACCACGAAGTATACGACAGCCGAGCCCTTGCTTTCGGGGGAGGCAGAAAACAGCCCGCCGAAAAGATAGAAGAGCATAAAAATTATGACGAAAAGGTCACAGGGGGTAAAGCGGAAGGCTCTTTTGTTCAAAAGAAGCTTTCTCAAATACGAGATAAAACAAATGATGATAGAAGCGCAAACTATTATTGTCGGGTGATTAAAGAGCGACAAGAAGGGAAGCGCGCACACAGTGAGCGTCAGACCGAATTCGGGACACGCGAAGGTAAGACCGACAAGGAGCGCCATTAACAGTATTGCCAGAATGATATAAGGCGATACCAAAAAGCCGAGCGCACCGATAAAAAGTCCTATAAGGAAAAAGTAAAGTCCGTTTACGCTTACCGAAAGGTCGAGATTCTGCTTTCTCGCGCCCAAAAAGGAATAGAGAAGCAGATTTGATATCGCGCTGTTTTCAAAAACGTAGGTGATAGTATTTTTTGAAAGAAGCAGAGGAATAGACAACGCTATAAGCACAAGGCCTAAAATCATTGTCGAAAGCTGATTGTTATACGGCAGGTCAAGGAAGCTCGCGCCCGAAAAGCCGAGTGCAAAGCATGAGCCTGATGTAAATAAAAGTATACCGTAATTTCTCGCCTCGCAGAAGCATATGCGCTCTTTTATGCGCTTTAAGAAGCGAGCGAGCTTGCAGGTGGAGAGAAAATGCGCGAGTCTGTCGAAAAAGCGTTCAACCTTCGTTTTTTCGGTCTTCTTGCTCGCAAGAGGCTCTTTGAAAATTCCAAAGACAAAGCCACCGACGGCAGTCCTCTGCAAGCGGAGAAGGAGGCGTCTGTTTTTTCTCTTTTTCTTTTCCTTGTATTTGCGAATTCTTTTGGAAAGATTTTCCACGTGCTTTTTTCTTCTCTTCTGACTTGTAGAGGAAACGCTTTCGCTTACGCGCGAAATGACCTTCGTCATTCCGTTTGCTATTTCTCTTTGAGACGCGGAGAAGCCGTCACGGGAAGGGGAAAGACGCTTTTTTTCGGGAGCTTTTTTGCCCTTTTGCGTGCCCTTTGCATTATTTTTTTGATTATTGCTTTGGGGGCGGGCGCTTGTTTTCGCCGTCTTTTTTTCTTTGTCTTCGTGCACGGCAGACTTGAAGTCGACCGTCTTCGCCTTTTCAAGCTCGACTGTCACGTCCTGCGCTATGTCGCTTCTTGCGTACTTCTTAGAGCTTGGTGCCTTTTTGACGGTCTCTTCGCTTAAAAGGTTTTTGTCGTTTTCAGCCATTTGACGAAGCCCCCTTTCTTTTCTTTTTCTTTTCCTTTGGCGGATGTGCCTTTATATATTCTTCATATAGGTCGGGACGGCGCTCTTTTGTCAGCTCGAGCGACTTTTCGAGACGCCATTCCTCGATTTTTTTGTGGTGACCCGACGTGAGTATTTCGGGTATTTCTGCGCCGTGAAATACTTGAGGACGGGTGTACTGCGGATATTCGAGAAGTCCGCCTGCAATACTTTCGTTTTCATAGCATTCGGGAGAAGCCAGAACCCCGTCAAGCAGACGCGATACCGCGTCGACGAGAATACAAGCGGGAAGCTCACCGCCCGTCAGCACGTAGTCGCCGATAGAAATTTCCTCGTCTACTATTTCGTCTATTATTCTCTGGTCTACACCCTCGTAGTGACCGCAGAGAATTATGATATTATCGTAATTTTTCAGCTCTTCTGCCTTTTTCTGCGTGAAAACGCTACCCTTCGGGGACATATATATCACCCGACGGCTCTCGTCTTTGTTTTCCTTTTTTTCTATAATTGAGGCATAGCAATTATAGATGGGAGGCGCCGCCATAACCATTCCCATTCCACCGCCCGACGGGGTATCGTCGACTGTTCGGTGCTTGTTTTCGGAAAAATCTCTTATGTTATGGCACTCAAATTCTAAGTATCCCGCCTTTGCCGCACGGCCAATGATGCTTTCGGACAGCACCGTTTTCACCATGTCGGGAAAAAGCGTCATTATATCAAACTTCATCGAAAAAACCTGCTATCGGACGGATTTTCACACCCGTCTCAATATCAATCTCCTTCACAAATTCGTCTATCGCGGGGAAGAGCACGTCGCCCTTTTCGGTCTCTATCGTGTAAAGAGGGGTATGACGGTCAAAGTCGGCATCCTTGATTTTTCCGTACTCTCTGCCTGTGTCGACGTCAAAGACGGGCAGACCTATAATGTCGGCAAGGAAAAAGTCGCCTTCTTTTAAGGGGATATCTTCTCGACGGGCGAAAATTACCTTGTTTTTGTAAAGGCGCGCGTCGTCGGGATTGTCTACGCCTTCAATATACATTAAAACGAATCTGGTCGCCACCGATGCCTTTATTACCTTCTTTTCCGAAAGCGAGCCGTCCTTATTCTGAATATAAATTCTTTTAAGGTCGGACACGACCTTCGGGCTGTCGCACCAAGGCTCAATCTTCAAAGCGCCCTTTATGCCGTGAATATTTATTATTTTTCCACATTCAAGATGTTGATTTTTCATTTTTCCCTCATATAAAATATAGTTATACAAGGATATTCTACCACAAAAAGCTTATAATTTCAACTCTTTTTTGTTTTTGAGGAAAAGCTCTTGTTAGCTTGATAAAGAGAAAGATAAAGGTCCTCGTATTTTTTCGCCATTGACGAAAGGGTAAATTCGTTTTTATACCTTGCTTTTGCGCCTTCGCCAAGAGAAAGCCGTCTTTTTTCGTCATGGAAAAGTGATAGGAGCGCGTCCCTTAAGGCGCGCGGATTTCCGACCTCAAAAAGAAGCCCCGACGAATTGTTTTTTATCATATCGGCATTTCCCGAAATGTCCGACGCTACGATAGGCAAGGAAAGGCTCATAGCCTCGGAGATGGCGAGTGACGAGGTCTCCGAGCCGAGTGAACAGTTTACAAATATATCGAAAAGGTTTAAAAGCTCGTCTGTGTTTTCACGATACCCGCAAAAAAGCACGCGGTTTTCAATGCCGAGCGAGCCCGCTTTTTGCCTTAGCTCGTCTTCCTTGCTTCCGTTTCCGACGAACAAAAAGAAAAAGTCCTTTTCTTCTTTTAGAATCTCTTTTGCCGACTCTAAAAGGATTCTTTGCCCCTTTATCTCTTCAAGTCTGCCGACACAGCCGACGACAAAGGCGCTTTTGGGAATAGAAAGCTCTCTTTTCAGCTCTTTTTTTCTTTCTTCGCTTATCTTTTTTTGCTCGGCAGAGCCGTTTTTTATAAGTCGGATTTTGTCCTTTGGCACACCGTAGGACAGTAGGTTTTCGTATAAGGAAAGAGAGGTCGCCACGGTGAAATCCGAGCTTGCATTGTAAATAAAACTTGGCATTTTTTGAGGCGTGTCGCAGTGTCGCGTGAGCATGCAGACTGGCACTTTCGCACACTTTCCCGCCATTCTTGCAGAAAAAGAGCCGTGAGTGTGCAGGATGTCGGGGGCATCCTTTTTAAAGCGACCGAAAAAGCCAAAAAAATCCCCGACTGAAAGTGAACAGTCGGGCTTTATATCTATTTCTTCATATTGAATACCGAGCCGACCTAAGCGAGAAGAAAGCTCTGCCCTCTTTGGCAGAAGCACCGTAGAAGAAAAACGGCTTTTGTCTATTTCTTGTAGCAGATTGCAGAGAAGAATCCCCGCGCCCCCTATATTGCTGTCGGTCAGAATGTGTGTAATTTTTATCATAAACAGAGAGAAAAGCCTTTCGCCTTTTTGGGCTTATTTTTCCCTCTTTTTGCGGAAATATGCGCGCAAAAGCTCTGCGCATTCGTTTTTGAGCACGCCTCTTTTAATGTCGGTCTTGTGATTTAAGGGCAGAGAATTGAGGTCGAAAAGAGTACCGAATGCGCCTGCCTTTTCATCACTTGCGCCAAAAACGACACGGTCAATGCGCGAATTCATAATTGCGCCCGCGCACATAGGGCAGGGCTCAAGTGTAACGTAAAGTGTGCAATTAGGAAGTCTCCAGCCACCGAGTGTACGGCAAGCCTCTTCTATTGCGAGTATTTCCGCATGATGAGTGGCGCACTTGTCGTTTTCGCGCTTGTTATAAGCCGAGGCGATTATTTCACCCTTGTGGACAACTATTGCGCCCACGGGTACTTCGTCCTCTTCTCTCGCTTTTTCTGCAAGAGAAAGTGCTTTTTGCATAAATATTTCATCCTGCTCGTCGCTGATAAACAGTTTTTCCTTGTCGGTTATCTCAAACATTTCAATTCCCCCGATATTTATGTCTTTAAGATAACACAAAAACTCATTTTTGTCAATAAAAATAAAATACCGCAAGGAAACCCTTGCGGTATTAAGTAAATATTAGTTTTCGGTTATGCTAAAAGGCACGAAGCCCAGGGCAAAGTGAGTTTTGAGCAGAAATCGTCGGCTGACGAGGGAAGGCGTATTTTATACGACGACTGAGGAAACGGCGATAGAAAAAGAGCACAAAATAAAAAGGCAGAAATTCGTAGAATTTCAACCTTATTAAAACACAAAAAACGATTGTATAAATTTAGAGCGAGAACATCTCAATTTTGCTTTTGATGTCCTCGCTCTTTTTCGGTTATGCTAAAAGGCACGAAGCCCTTAGTCTTCAACGATGCGCCATCTCTGCCCAAGAATGGTAGCAGGAGCGCCCTTTTCCTCGTGACCGTAGAAGATGGTGAAAAGTGTACCGTCGTTAAGCTCTACGGTGGAAGGATAACCGAAGTCGGGGTCAACCTTCGTAGAAACGAGTACGTTGTCGATATCCCAGGTCTTGCCCTCGTCCTTGGAGAGCATTACCTTGATATCAAAGTCGCCTATACGCTGAGAGTATACGCTG
>JAZOOB010000032.1:0-27806 GCA_045654845.1 Eubacteriales bacterium
AGAGGAATAAGGTATCTGCAAAATATCTATCGAGTTATTCGCCTTATCGTATGCGTATCTTGCGCGAAGCTTGATGCTTCCCACACCCCTGTCAAACACCTGTGTCAACTTATCCTTTTCATAGACGAGAAGACCGCCGCCCGGAAAGTCGGGGGCTTATATGATGTCCATAAGCTTTTCGTTATTTGTCCTTGGATTTTTAAGTAACGCTATCGTTCCGTCGCAGATTTCAGCAAGGTTAAAGGAACAGATAGACGAGGTCATACCGACAGCAATACCAAGGTTCGGGGAAACCAAAACGTTTGGAAACGTGGTGGGCAATATCGTCGGCTCCTCCATAGTATTATCGTAGTTCGGAACCATGTCCACCGCGTTTTTATCTATACCCTTGAAAAGCTCGCTACAAAACGGGTCGAGCTTGACCTCTGTATATCTTGACGCCGCGTATGCCATGTCTCTGCTATACTGCTTACCAAAGCTTCCCTTTGAATCGACAAAGGGGTGAAGCAAGGACTCGTTTCCTCTCGTAAGACGCACCATAGTCTCATAGATAGACGCGTCACCGTGAGGATTCAGCTTCATCGTCTGTCCTACTACGTTTGCGCTCTTTGTCTTCTGTCCTGTGAGAAGCCCCATCTTATACATAGTATATAGAAGCTTTCTGTGCGAGGGCTTGAAGCCGTCTATTTCGGGAATCGCACGAGAAATGATTACGCTCATTACGTAGGGCATATAGTTTTTCTCAAGAGTCTCTGTTATCGGCTGTATAGTAACCTCTGCCTCGGGCAGATTCTCTACGATTTCTACTTTCTTCTTTCTTGCCATTTTTTCTTCCTTACGTTTATTTTATAACTTTATTATCTTATATCCCGACGCTCTTATCATTCTGTTATAGAGCGCCATTCCTATACCGTCGAGCTTAGGCAACGCGGCATAAATTTCATCTGCGCCGAGCGTGTCTGCATCGCGAAGACGTGTAAAAAGCATTTTCGCCTGAGTTCTCGGCTCGTCCTTCTTTCCGAGTGAGAGCAAAAGCGACTTTGGAATTATCTTTTCAAATTCTGCCATTTCGTCATCATAGCAAAGAAGAGCTACTTTTCCTTCTCTTTTTGAAACGTAATCAAAACGAGCCCCAAAGTCTCCGTCAAGCAGTAAAAACTCGGTTTTTGGCGCATAATGCTTATATTTCATACCGGGGGAAAGGACTCGCTCCCCTTCCTTCAATGCCTCAAGTACGGCATCGGAAATTATTACGTTTTCGCACACCGTCTTTAAGTCCTCGACGGTGATAGCACCGGGGCGAAGCAAGGTAAGCGTGTCCTCGCTTTCAATTTTGACAATAGTAGATTCAAGTCCAAATTCGGACTCGCCACCGTCTATTATCATATCAACTCTTTCGTTCATATCCGAAAAAGCATATTTAAAGCAGGTAGGCGAAGGACTTCCCGAAAGGTTTGCAGAAGGTGCGGCTATCGGCACGCCCGCCTTTTTTATAAACTCTCTTGCAACGGGGTGCACGGGTATTCTCACGGCAACTGTGTCAAGATTCGCAGTAACGGTACGGGGAATAATATCCTTTGCGCGTAAAATAACTGTGATAGGCCCCGGCATAAAAGCCTTGGCTATTTTATAATAGAGAGCATTTGTATATGTATACTTCTCAGCTTCATCGACAGAATACAGGTGGATGATAAGCGGATTGTCGGAAGGACGACCTTTAGCTTCGAAAATGCTTTTCGCCGCTTTTTCATTCGTTCCATCTGCGCCAAGACCGTAGACAGTCTCGGTGGGGAAAACCACGAGTCCACCATTTCTTATTATCTGCCCTGCTTTTTCTAAAGCTTTTTGCGACTTTTCTTCGCTTATTTCAAGGATTTTTGCGACTTCGGTCTGCATCTTACACACCCTCTTTTAGCTTTTCGGCAGTATCGGCAATTACTAAAGCATCTATCATTTCACTTATATTTCCGTTTAAGAAGTTATCAAGCGAGTAAAGAGTGAAGCCTATTCTGTGGTCGGTGACACGTCCTTGCGGATAATTATAAGTCCTTATTCTTTCACTTCTATCACCCGTACCAACCTGACTCTTTCTTTGTGACGCTATTTTTTCGGTCTGCTCGCTCTGCATCATATCGTAGAGCTTGGTACGAAGCAATTTCATCGCCTTGTCTCTGTTCTTATACTGGCTTCTTTCGTCCTGACACTCAATGACTATACCGCTGGGCTTATGGATAAGGCGGATAGCAGATTCGGTCTTATTTACGTGCTGACCGCCTGCACCGCTACTCTTTATAGTTTCGATTTTGAGGTCAGCGGGGTTTATTTCCACCTCGACCTCCTCTGCCTCGGGCAAGACAGCTACAGTAACCGTAGAGGTATGAATTCTTCCCTGCGTTTCGGTCTCGGGTACTCTCTGCACGCGATGAACTCCACTCTCAAACTTCAAGCGCGAATAAGCGCCGTCACCGATAACCATAAAGGAAACCTCTTTAAAGCCACCGAGTCCTGTCTCGTTTACGCTTATAAGCTCTACCTTGTAGCCCTGAGTCTCGGCATACATATTATACATACGATACAAAACGTAGGCGAAAAGCGAGGCTTCTTCACCGCCTGCGCCTCCGCGTATTTCTACTATTACGTTTTTATCGTCGTTTTCGTCTCTCGGAAGAAGAAGGACCTTCAATTCCTCTGCATACTTCTCGATGAGAACCTTTAATTCTTTATATTCTTCTTCGGCAAATTCGCGGATGTCGGCATCTGCGCTCGCGTCTCGCATAAGCTTGTTTGCCTCTTCCATATCGTATTCTGCCTTTTTATATTCCCTGTATTTTTCAATTATAGGGGTGAGCGTCTTATATTCCTTCATCAGCTTTTTGTATTCTTCCTGATTGGACACAACGTCAGCATCAGAAAGAGCCTTTTCAAGCTCTTCGAAGCGCTCCTCGGTTTTTGCCAATTTATTTAACATCAAAATGCTCCGACAATATTATTTACAGAATGCCAAAAATGCCTCGTACGTGGTATAGAGGTCTGCCTTGGAAATGACCTCGTAGGGCGCGTGCATAGAAATTACGGGAACGCCCAAATCCACTGTGTCAATATTAAGCTTTGAGATATACATAGCGACGGTTCCGCCACCACCGATATCTACCTTTCCAAGCTCGGCAGTCTGCCATACCACGTCGTTTTCTGCAAAGAGCTTGCGGATAAATCCTACGTACTCGGCAGATGCATCGTTTGTGCCAGACTTTCCTCTTGCGCCCGTATACTTGGACATTGTAGTACCGCAAGAGATCATAGCGCTGTTTCTGCGCTCGTATACTTCTGCAAAGTTGGGGTCAAACGCCGCGTTTACGTCAGCGGAAAGGCACTTCGACTTTGAACGAACAAGCACAGGGTTAGCACCCAAAGAACGAGAAATCTCGGAAATAATGTCAAGCAGAAGGAAGCTCTGCATTCCCGTGTTGCCCTCACTACCTATTTCTTCCTTATCAGCAAGAATGGCAATTACGGTTCTGTTATCGGTCTCGCAATCGATAATAGAGGTGATAGCGGGATAAGCGCACACTCTATCGTCGTGACCGTAAGCACCGATAAGTGCGCGGTCAAAGCCTATGTCTCTCGCCTTGAATGCGGGAACTGCGCTGAGCTCTGCACTAATGAAGTCCTCTTCGGTTATTCCGTAGCACTCGTTTAAAATATTCAAAACGTTGAGCTTGATTTTGCTATCCACCTTTTCATCGGGATAGGGCAAGCCGCCAATAAGAATGTTAAGCGTTTCGCCATCTATCGCCTTGGAAAGAGGCTTTGCCGCCTGATCCGCGCCGAGATGGGGCAAAAGGTCGTTTATATAGAATACGGGATCGCTTTCACGCTCGCCTATACATACCTCTACCTTCTTGCCGTCCTTGCAAACGACGACACCGTGCAAAGAAAGAGGAATAGCCGTCCACTGATACTTCTTTATACCACCGTAGTAATGAGTCTTGAAAAAGCTCATTCCCGCGTCCTCGTAGAGAGGAACCTGCTTCAAGTCGATGCGGGGGGAATCTATGTGCGCGGCAAGTATACGAATACCCTCTTCTTCGATAGAATCAGTACCTATCTTGAAAAGATAAAGACTCTTATCTCTGTTATTGAAGTATTTTTTATCGCCTGCCTTTAGCGCTTCGCCCAAGTGATACTCGGTATAGCCTGCCTTTTTTGCTATCTCGATAGAGGTCTTTACCGCTTCTCTTTCGGTCTTTGCCTCGTCGATAAACTTCTTATAATCCTCTGCATACTGCATTATTTTTTCTAACTTTTCCTTCGAGCACTGCTCATAAACGCTCTTTTTAGTGAAGGTAAGCTCTTCATTCAGCTTTTGACCCTTGCTAAGTTCACTCATATTCTTATATCCTTTCAGTCTTATAATCAAATTTATATAAAATTATTATACACGCTTATTTTAAAATCAAACGGCAAATTTCTTCAACGTGAGAATCGAGCTCATCCTTTGATGAGTCATTATATATTACGTAATCCGAATTTGCCTTTAAAAACTCGTCGCTTTTTTGACTTTTTATTCTTGCCTTTGCCTCTTTTTCTGTGAGGTGATCTCTTTCTATTATGCGCTTTATTCTTTCTTCTGTCGGCGCTATTACCGAGATTATCAAGTCACATTCCGAGTCAAAGCCCGACTCAAACAAAAGCGGTGCGTCTATTACGACGGCAACACAGCTTTCCTTTTTCTTTTCCTCTATCCATCTTCTGCATTCGGCGAGGATATGACGGTGAGAAATTTCATCAAGCATTTTCAGCTTTTCGCCTTTTTGGTCAAAAACAGCCTCTCGCAGAGCTATTCTGTTTATACCGCCGTTCTGTCCTTTTACACTATCGCCAAATGCCGAAATAAGCTCGCGCGAGCATTCACTGTCCCCCTCTATCATCGAGTGATAAAGTGCGTCTGTGTCAAGTGTGGGAATTCCGCGAGAAAAGAAGCTCTCTGACGCAAGACCTTTTCCACTTCCGCTTCCGCCACAAAGACCGAGTATCTTCAAGCAAATCCCCCCTTAAACAAACTATTAGTCGCATTATACTACAATATATTATACAACATTAGAATTTTTATGTCAATTGCAAAAGAAAAAATTTACAAAAATAGATTTGCTTTCTACGTACTTTTGTTGACAACATAACAAAAATGTGATACAATAATTTTATGGACAAAAAAAGAGTGCCATAAAAAGCACTCTTTTTATAAAATTCAGAGATTTCCGACGATTTCTGCCGTATCGCTCGCGATAACGAGCTCTTCGTTTGTCGGTATAAGATATACCTTGACCTTTGAAGTCTCTTTGGAAAGACAGGTAGTAGAAATAGGTCTCGGCACGTTTTCGTTTACTTCGGTATCGAATTCTACACCGAGGTATTCAAGTCCTTCACAAGCGAGGGCGCGAATGATAGGTGTATTTTCACCTATACCCGCGGTGAATACGATAGCATCAAGACCACCCATCGCGGCAGAATAAGCACCGATATATTTCTTTATCTGATAACCGAGGATATCAATAGTGAGCTTGGCTCTCTTATCCCCTTCTCTCATAGCGGCACACACGTCGCGGCAGTCGGAGGATATTCCGCTGACTCCAAGGAATCCACTCTTCTTATTTAAGATATTATTTATCTCTGCAACAGAGAGATTCTCTTTTTCCATAAGGAAGCTAACTACTGCGGGGTCTATATTACCCGAGCGAGTTCCCATTATTACACCGTCAAGAGGTGTGAAGCCCATCGTAGTATCGAGGACCTTTCCACCCTTCACCGCAGAGATGGACGAGCCGTTTCCTAAGTGACAGGTGACTATCTTCGTTTCCTCTGCGGGCTTATCGAGAAGCTTTATCATCTCGCCCGAAACGAATCTGTGAGACGTACCGTGGAAACCGTATTTACGTACTCCGTACTTCTCATAATACTCGTAAGGGATAGGATAGAAATAAGCCTTTTCGGGCATCGACTGATGGAATGCGGTGTCAAAAACAAGCACCTGTGGTACGTCGGGCATAGCCTCAAGACAGCCACTTATTCCCATAAGCGTAGGGGGCGTGTGAAGAGGTGCCAAGTCACGACAAAGCTCAAGCTTTTTTAGTACCTCGTCGTCAAGAAGCATAGACTGGGTAAAATACGAGCCACCGTGAACGACTCTGTGACCTACCGCCTCTATTTCCTTCATATCGGAAATACAGCCCACGTTTTTATCGGTAAGAGTGCTTACGAGAATTCTCGTAGCGTCGGCATGATTCTTCATTTCAAGCTCAGCTACATAGTCCTCTTTACCCGGTACCTTATGTATGATTTTTCCGTCAATTCCGATACGCTCGCAAAGACCTTTTGCCTTGACTTCATTAGTTTTCGTATCAATAAGCTGATACTTAAGCGAGCTACTACCGGCGTTTACAACTAAAACGTTCATTTGTTTTCCTCCGTATTATAATTTACTTAATCATTATATAACATTTTTTTACAATTTACAAGGGTTTGCCAAGTTAATTTTTAAGGAGTCGGTATTTTATGAAAACCGTTGCAATCGTCTGCGAATACAACCCCTTTCATCTGGGTCATAAATATCAGATTCAAAAGATAAAAGAAGAGTTTGGCGAGGATACCTGCATCGTTTGTGTAATGAGCGGTAACTTCGTACAGCGTGGCGACCTTGCTATTCTCGACAAGTTTGAAAGAGCAAAAATAGCGGTTTTAGAGGGTGTTTCTCTCGTGCTTGAACTGCCCTTTCCCTACTCTATGCAGAGCGCGGAATTCTTCGCTTCCTCGGCTATTCACATCATAGCGAAGTCCGTTATGCCCGACGTTTTATCCTTCGGCTCGGAATGTGCCGACGTAGATAAATTAAAGCTTATCGCAGAGCGACTTATTTCAAAGGAATTTTCCGACGCGTTTTCTTTCGCTGTAAAGGATAAAGAAAACAGCGAATGCGGTCACCCCAAGCTCTACGAAAACACGTATAGAAAATTATATGGCGACAAAGAGGGCGCAGAGATTCTCCGACGTCCTAACAATATCCTCGCCATAGAATATATAAAAGCCCTTTTACGCGAGGGCTACGATGCCGAGCTTCACACAGTTTTACGAGTAGGCGCAGAGCATGACGCGAAAATAAGCTCGAAAAACGAAATTGAATCCGCCTCGGCAATAAGAAATCTTTTTTATGAGGAAAATAGCGAAAGAGCTCTTTCCTTACTTCCCGCATATTCGAGACAAATATGCGAGTCGGCTCTTGAAAAAGAGATTCTGCCGACAAATATCTCCCGTCTTTCTAACGCTATATTGGCGTTTTTAAGAATGAATCCGCCGAAAGAGGACGAGCTTCCGTTCGACTCCGAGGGTGGACTCGCCTATCGTCTGCACAAAATGTCTATGCAGGCGAAGGATATAGATGAGTTAATAACGCTTGTTCTCACCAAGCGCTACACCACTGCAAGAATAAGACGTGCGATTCTCAATCTTTACTTCAAAATTACCTCCTTTGAAGTGAAAAGCTTGCCGAATTACACTCAGGTTCTTTCATTGGATAGCAAAGGAAGAGAAAGGCTCAAGAAAATGAAGAGAACCTCATCTCTTGAAATTCTGACCAAGCCCGCAGACTACGTGAAGCTCAGCGATACCTCCAAAGCACAAGCAGAGCTTTCTATGCGAGCCGACAGAGTTTATTCCCTTGCAAAGCCTAAATCGGGCGAGGGAAACGAATTTTTGCGAGCTACTCCTTTTTGCAAAAAATAGCGAAATTTAAGGATTTGTTTTTTCCACTAATATTGTCGAATGAATTGACAATATTTGGTAATTTTGCTATCATATTTGTGAAAAGGACAGGCAGTCATTTTTAGAAAAGTTGAAAGGAGTAAGCTATGAAAGCAACAGGAATTCAAGGTAAATACCTTGAATACAAGGGACAGCCGCTTGTACGTATAGAAGACGATATCTACTACGGCGACATGTCTGAAAAATACTATCTCTTTATGATGATAATGAGTTATAAGGAAATAGCGAAATTCAAGACCCAAGTACCCGATATGATAATGGTACAGATAGTTTCAACGAAAGACGCGCAGGACGTAAAGAAGCAGAAAATTGTAAACGGTCTTTGCGAGGCATTCGACCTCGGCACTGCGTGGCTCGAAAGAGAAAACAGAGTTTAAAATTAAATAGAATTTTTCATTTATGTGGCTTTTTAGCCGAGGAGGTAAACAAAATGAAAGACAAGAAAAGCAGCAGAAAAGCCGGACTTATGATATTCATATCTTCTCTTATGATTATCGTAATTTCGGCTTTATGCATTGGCTGTGAATTGAGTGAATTAGCACCAGACGGAATAATAAATCCAAATGACGAGAGCCCCGCACAAACCACAAAGAATAATACGCCTATACATAGCACGACAGCGCCCGTAACGACCGTGCCCGTAACCGAGCCGCCTCGCCCACCCGAATTCCAAAATCCCTTGACGGGACTTGAAGCGAGCCAAGAAGTATCAAGAACACGCCCTATATCAATATGCATAGGAAACACAGCTTCTTCTCTCCCTCAGCTTGGAATAAGCGCGGCAGACGTATTGGTGGAAGCACCTGTCGAGGGTGGCATAACCCGTCTTATGATCATATCGTGTAGCTACACCGACACGCAGGTTTTCGGCTCGGTGCGCTCAAGTCGCCCTTATCTTGCAGATATTGCAAATCAGTTTGACGCAGTACAGGCATATGCGGGGACTACCGACCTTGGAAAATCGGTTTCATTTACGGGATACGACACGATGGACTACATAATACAGAACATGTCGAGCGTATATTTTTCAGACCCGACGAGAAATTCTCCGCACCATATAATGACCGACGGCAAAAAGCTGTTTTCGGGCTTAGTATCGCTCGGACTCCGTGCGACCTATTCACAAAAAGCTCTTCCCTTCGAATTCGTCGATTATTTTTCAAGCGCTACCCTTTCTAAAAACGACTCATTCTACGTAAGAATACCTTTTTCCTCTGCGCAGACTGCCGAATTCAAATATAATGCTACGACGAAGACCTACGACAGATATCAGTTCTCATCTATTCATTCCGACTCAGCAAACGGAAAGGCTTTATCCTTTAAAAACCTCTTTCTGCTTTTCTGTGACACGACGACCTATGACAGAGCGACGGGAACGGAAATCAGTATAGACGTAGAAAGCGGCGGAACGGGATATTATATTTCTGATGGAAAATATATGGAAATTATATGGCATAGAAACGAAAAGGGAGATCTTAAATTCACCGATAAAAACGGAAACGCCCTAAAGGTAAACCGCGGAAAAAGCTATATAGGTCTTGTCCGTGTTTCCATAAAAAACTCAGTAGTGCTGAATGCTAATTAAAAATTAAAAGTGATAGATTTTTCAATCTATCACTTTTTTTCGTGCCTTTTTATATAATTCTGTTTGTATTCGGTGGGGGATATTCCGTAGTGCCTTTTAAACATTCTTGAAAAGGCGAAGAGGTCGGAATAGCCGACGGCAGATGCCGCCTCGGTAGGCGAAAGACCGTATCTGGTTATAAGCTCTGCGCCTCTTGACAGGCGAAGCTCGTTTAAATATACCTGAGGGGACTTCCCTGTTTTTTCTTTAAACAGGGCACTGAAATAGGTCCTTTCAAGATTTAAGCTTTTCGAGAGCTCGGAAATTTTTATTTTATCCGAATAGCCAGCCTCCATATACGCCTTTGCTCGCTCAACGTAATCAAGGCTTTTCGGCTTCTCTTTTTCCTTTAACAAAGAAATTATTTTCCAGACACAAGAGCAAAGGAAATCCTCTTTTCCCTCTTGCATATCATACACGCTTCTCATAGAGAAAAAGACGTCACGAAGCCCCTCTTCTCTCACTTTCGGTGTATCAAGCTTGTCGTGAAGCTTTATTTGCGCGGTAAATCCTATCCATATATAATGCCAAGGCTCTTTTTCATCAGCCTTATAATGCACTATCTTATTGGGCTTAATAATAAAAGCGTCGCCCGCAGAAAGCGAAAAGCACCTTCCGTCACACTCAAAAACGCCCTTACCCGAAACTACGTAGTGTATTAAAAAATAGCTTCTGTAGTTTGGGCCGTATTCGTGATTTGGCGCGCATTCAGCTTCACCGAATTCAAGGACGTTTACGTCAGAAAAACCGCGATTTAAAAATAACTGTGTGGCCATAAGCTTCTCCTTCATTACATCTTTTTCAATTATATCATACACTTTTAGTGTTTTTCAAGTGTTTTTTCAACATTTCAACGCAGAAAAACAACATTATGCCAAGCAAATGCACACATTATACAATGTAAAAGGCAAAAGAAATCTGTTATGATTAAGTAAAAGATAAACAAAAGAGGGCTACGAAATGGATAAAATAACCTTTTTAGGTGCAGGAAGCACGATGTTTGCCAAAAACGTAATAGGCGACGTTTTCCTTACCGAGGCGCTGAAGGAATTTGAAATAGCGCTTTACGACATCGACGCAGAAAGACTTGAGGAATCCTTTATAATGGTAAACTCAATGAATCGCGTAATAAACGGCGGTAAGGCGAAAATAACCAAGCATTTAGGTGTAGACGAAAGAAAGAATGCGTTAAGAGGCGCTCGCTTCATAGTAAACGCGGTACAGGTGGGATTGTATGACCCCTGCACTATCACAGACTTTGAAGTGCCGAAAAAATACGGGCTTCGTCAGACGATAGGCGACACGCTCGGCGTAGGCGGAATCTTTCGCGCGCTTCGTACTATCCCTGTTTTACAGGACTTTGCGCGTGATATAGAAGAGGTATGCCCCGACGCGCTCTTTTTAAACTACGTAAATCCTATGTGTATTCTTACAGGCTATATGCAGAGATATACGGGTGTAAATACTATCGGTCTTTGTCATAGCGTACAGGTCTGCTCAAAGAGACTTTTAAACGCGCTTGAAATAGAATACAAAGAGCCCTTAAAGGAAAATATAGCGGGTATAAACCATATGGCGTGGCTTCTTGAATTATACGATGGAACTGGCAAGGACCTCTATCCCGAAATCAAAAAGCGCGCGTTTGCCGAGCTTGAAAAGGAGCATTCCGACAGTAAAGACCTCGTGAGATACGAATACATACGTCGCTTCGGATATTACTGCACCGAGTCGAGCGAGCATAATGCGGAATATGGCAACCTCTTTATTAAGTCAAACTATCCCGAGCTTATCGAGCGCTACAATATCCCTCTCGACGAATATCCCCGTCGCTGTGTAAGACAGATGGAAAACTGGAAGGAAGCTCGCAAGGACTACGTAAACGACAACGTAACTCACGAGCGCTCACGCGAGTATGCATCGAGAATTATGGAAGCCATAGTGACCGACAATGCCTATAAGATAGGCGGAAACGTTATAAACCGTGGCATTATTCCCAATCTCCCCGCAGACGCTTGTGTAGAAGTGCCCTGTCTTGTAAACGCTTTAGGCATACAGCCCTGTCAGCAAAAGCCGCTTCCCGTACAGCTTGCAGCGATGAATATGACGAATATAAACGTACAGCTTCTGACAATAGACGCCGCTGTCACTCTGAAAAAGGAACGTATATATCAGGCGGTAATGCTCGACCCCCACACCTCTTCCGAATTGTCTATCGACGATATAGTTTCTCTTTGCGACGATATGATAGAGGCACACGGAAGCTGGCTTCCAAAGTACAACTGATTTAAGTAAAAGAACACCTGCTAAAAAGCAGGTGTTCTTATTTTTATTTATCGGGATAAGCTGAATCAGTCTTCGGAGTCTTCCTTCTTCGCTTCTTCGTTTTTCTTATCCTCTTCTTCTAATTTTGCTTCGACGTCGTTTGCCGCCTCTTCGAAGGCCTTAGCTATCTTTTCGGCTTCTTCCTTCGCCTTTGCATTTTCGTCTGCGCTGCGCTTATTCTTTTCTTCTATCATAGCGGCGAGCTCTTCCATTGTGGCATTGTCGTCCATAGCCGCCTTGAACTGAGCGTCATCCATAACCTCGTACTTGACCAAGAAGTCGGCGATGAAATGAAGCTTCTCTATATTTGCGCGCAAAATCTGCTCTGCCTTTGCAAATGCTTCATCTATTATGCGCTTGATTTCGGAATCTATCTTCGCAGCCGTCGCCTCGGAATAGTCGCGCTGAGAATTGAAATCTCTGCCGAGGAATACCTCATCGCTACCGTGCTCACTACCAAACTGGATAGTGCCGAGCTCGTCGCTCATTCCGTACTTAGTGACCATGTTGCGAGCGATTCTTGTCGCTCTCATAATATCGTTTGACGCACCGCCGGACACGTCGTCGTAGATAATCTTTTCTGCCACGCGTCCACCGAGAAGCATAGCAATTTCCTCTTTAAGCTGATTCTTATATACGCTGTATCTGTCTCTTTCGGGCGGATTCAAGGTATAGCCCAAGGCTCTTCCGCTCGGAATTACCGAGATACGACGTACGGGGTCCTGTGTTTCGAGAAGGTGTGCGAGAATAGCGTGACCTGCTTCGTGATATGCGGTCTTTCTCTTTTCCTCTTCGGTAATTTTCGCAGTTTTCTTTTCGGTACCTACCATAATCTTAAGGGTAGCTTCCTCTATTTCGTCCATACCGATAAGGTTCTTATTTCTTCTTGCCGCCAAGAGTGCCGCCTCATTCAAGAGATTCGCAAGATCTGCACCCGTAAAGCCTACTGTGGTCTGCGCTATCTTTGAAACGTTTACGCTTTCCTCTACAGGCTTGTTTCTCAAATGAACCTTTAATATATCCTCTCTGCCCTTGAGGTCGGGATAATTTACAGTTATCTGTCTATCGAATCTACCTGGTCTTAACAATGCAGGGTCGAGGATGTCAGGGCGGTTTGTAGCCGCTATAACTATAATACCCTCGTGCTTGTCAAAGCCGTCCATTTCCACGAGAAGCTGGTTTAACGTCTGCTCACGCTCGTCGTGACCGCCGCCAAGACCTGCGCCTCTGTGACGTCCTACCGCGTCTATCTCGTCGATAAATATAATGCTCGCGGGAGCTTTTCTCGCATTTTCAAAGAGGTCGCGTACACGGGAAGCACCGACACCTACGTACATTTCTACGAAATCAGAGCCCGAAATCGAGAAGAAGGGCACGCCCGCCTCGCCTGCAACGGCTCTGGCAAGAAGCGTTTTACCCGTACCGGGAGGGCCGACGAGAAGTACACCGTGAGGGATTCTCGCACCGAGGCCTGTGAACTTCTTGGGATTCTTAAGAAATTCTACTACCTCTTCAAGCTCTTCCTTCTCTTCATCTGCGCCTGCTACGTCGGAAAACTTCACAGGGTTCTTATCGTTTACGTTAAGCTTTGCCTTTGAACGAGCGAAGGAATTCATCTTTCCGCCACGTCCTGTCGCCTGATTCATCATAAATACCCAGAAGCCGATGAAGACTACCAGAATTACAATGTAAGGAAGCCATGAAACGAACCAAGGTGTTTCCTTTATTTCTTCAAAGTTATATTCTTCAAGAATTCCCTCTGCATGCTGCTGCTCTGCGATTTTTGCAAGCCATTCATACTGGAAGGAATAGCTTAAACGGTATACGTATTTTTCCTCGTTTCCGTTTTCGTCTATGCTGACGGCAGTTATATATCCTTCGGTATCTACCGTAAAGGAATCAATCTCTTCGTTATTAAATTTATCCTGTAAATCACTGTAGGTAAATTCTTCTTTTGCAGTCATCATATCCGTAAGTATTACCGCCGCTACAATGAAGCAGAGTATCAAGAGAAGAAAAAACACAATATTCTTTACATTTACTTTCATTATAAAATGACCAAACCTTTCTTACTTTCGTCAAGCCTTTTGTGTTTTCATACTTGTATATTATTTACTGTAAACCTCGGGGCGAAGTATACCCACATAGGGCAAGGTGCGATACCTTTCGTCATAGTCAAGTCCATAGCCCACCACGAATTCGTCGGGTATCATAAGTCCTGAATAATCGGGGGTGAATTCAACCTCTCTGCGAGAGGGCTTATCGAGTAACGTGCAGGTCTTCACCGACTTCGCACCCTTGTTCTGAAGATAATTCACAAGATATGAAAGCGTCCTTCCGCTATCTACTATATCCTCGACTATTATTATGTCGCATTCCTCTATGTTCTGTCTCTGCAAGTCGAGATGAATATTTACGTTTCCCGTAGTCTTCGTGCCAGCGCCATATGAAGAGACCTTCATAAATTCGATTTCCACAGGGGTCTTCAGCTTCTTCATCAAATCGCCCATAAAGACGACAGAGCCCTTCAGGATGGCGAGCAATATAACGTGCTCGCTTTTCTCCAAATAGTCTGCATCTATTTCCTTTGACAAACGAGTGGTGATCTCATCGAGCTGGCGCTCGTCAACCAATATGCTTAATACGTCCTTATTCATCTTTGCCTCCATTGATATAATAATATGCATACAAATTCAAGTCTTTGTCTTTTTTTAGATTCCCTTTTTCTTCATTTCGGACAGAAAATCCGGGGACCCAGACGATTCCATCGTCATCACAGATGATGGGAATAGTCTTTTTTTCTTTTTCGGACAGCTTCTTATCGTTAAAGAGCTTTTTGAGCTTATGGGTCATATTTCCGTAACGATAGGAATCTCCGTCCTTTTTGTTTCTCACGTAAAGGCTACCGTTTATTTTAGCAGAAGATAAATTCGCCCTTATTGATAAATTGTAAACATTTTTTAATTGTTTTGCCTTTTCGTCGTTTTCATCATTTGTGAGATAAATATTTGACAAAAGGTCGGGCATAGGATTTTCTCCCATTTTTAACTCGATGCAAAAATCCTTATCTTCTTTTTTATCTTCTCTTTTTTCAAACTTATAATACTTTCTGTCCGACAGAAAGGAAATTCCACTCGGCAGACAGTAGCTCTTACCTATATTATCCTCGCTTTTTATAATTTCAATAACCTTTTCTATATGCGAAAAGGAAAGCGATTCCTTATCAGACGAGGCAGACTCGTACATTCTGATTATTACTCTGCTCAAAATAGCGTTATCGAGCTTTTCAAGGTCACACTTTTTTGCAGAATCCTTTATTTCGTGCCCCTTACAAAAATCGTCGACGTAGCTCTCGATAAAGGCAAGGTCTGCGCGCATATTCTTGTTTAATCTCTGTATCGCGCTCTCGAATGAGGGATTTACGCGATAACACTTCGGGATAATCTCTTCCCTTATATAATTACGCGTATAGGTTGTATCTTTATTTGTCGAATCAAAAACAAAGTCGATTCCGTTTTCTCTTAACGCGTCGACAATATCGCGTTTTGAAATATAAATAATAGGTCTTATTATATTTTCACGAATAGGTGGAATACCGCACATAGCGCGAGAAGCGCCTCCGCGTAGCATATTGAAAATGACGGTCTCTGCATTATCGGTCGCATTATGAGCCGTGGCAATATAGGCATATTCTCCGTTTTCTTTCAGAAATTCATCGAAGAAATCATATCGCACGTTTCTCGCCATTTCCTCAGTGCCGAGCCCACGCTCTGCAGAAAGCTTCAAAACGTCCGCGTCAAAACGATAAAATTTTATATCGTTTTCTGCACAAAAGCTTCGGCAGAATTCTGCATCGCGCTCTGCTTCCTCTTTTCTTATGTGGTGATTTACGTGTATAGCACAAAGAGGAAATCCGAAAGCGAGAGAAAGTCTTTTCATACACAAAAGCAAAAAGACCGAATCTGCGCCTCCGGAAAAGGCTACTGCCACACCCTTTTTAAATTTATCTTCCAAACAAAAATCGGAAACGGCGAGATTAAAGAGAGTGTTCGCCCTCTTTGACGCCTCGCCTACCGACAAATCAAATTTCACGCTTTAGCTCCTTCGCTTTCTTCATCCAACGTGCGGAATTTGGTGAACTGACCTATCCAGCCCATCTTTACGTTACCCGTCGAGCCGTGTCTGTTCTTCGCCACTATGACCTCAGCGGTGTTAGCCTCCTGCTGAACCTTTTTCGCGTCCTCCTGCTCCTTATAGTATTCTTCTCTGTAAAGGAACATTACTATATCTGCATCCTGCTCGATAGCACCCGAATCACGAAGGTCGGAAAGCATAGGCTTCTTGACGGTTCTGGACTCAGGTCCACGGGAAAGCTGAGCGCAGCAGATAATCGGAACACCGAGGTCCTTCGCCATAATCTTGAGGTTTCTGGAAATTTCCGCCACCTCCTGAACTCTGTTTTCTATTCTCTTTCCACTCTGCATAAGCTGCAGGTAGTCGACGACTACCAAGCCGAGATTTTTTACTCTTCTTAGCTTTGACTTCATATCGGTAACAGAAATTCCCGACGTATCGTCAATAAGGATATCACAGCCTGTGAGCTCACCTGCCGCCTGAGCTATTCTCGCCCAGTCCTCGCAAGAAAGATTTCCCGCTCTTAAAGCATAGCTGTCAACGAGCGCTTCACTCGAAAGCATACGGGTGACGAGCTGCTCTCCAGACATTTCAAGAGAAAATACACAAACCGCTTTTTTCGTCTGCTTCGCTACGTTTACTGCTATGTTCATAGCAAAGCTGGTTTTACCCATACCAGGGCGGGCACCGACAAGAACCAAGTCGCCCTTACCCATCTGGACTAAAACTCGGTCTAGCCCCGAAAATCCGGTACGTGCGCCCGAAATTTTTTCCTTATTCTCGGAAAGGCTCTCAAGCTCGCGATATACGCCACCCATAATGTCGCTTATATGACGAAATTCCTTCGACTCCTTCTTTTCTGCTATGTCGAAGATCTTCTGCTCTGCCATATCTATCGTTCTTTCAACTTCTCCCTGTTCGGAATAAGCTGTTTCGGATATTTCTGTGCAGGCGTTTATCAGTTTTCTAAGCAGCGCCTTGTCCTTTATTATTTTTGCATAATCCTTGATATTCGCGGCGGTGGGAACGATTTTAGCCAAGAGCATTATATAGTCCTTGCCACCCGTCTCACTGTATACGCCGTTTTCTACAAGGTTATTTATCAAGGTGACTACGTCTATTTCCTTGCTCTGCATAAACATCGCGCGCATAGAAATAAATATCTGTTTATGCTCTTCAAGACTGAAATCATCCTCGTTTATCATTCCCGCGATATCGTTGAAGCTATTGGGGCTAAGCAAAATAGCGCCAAGCACCGACTGCTCTGCCTCAATCGAAACGGGAAGATTTCTGGCAATATCTCCGTACATTTTATACTCCTCTCACCTTTATTCGTGCACGACTAAGGTGAAACTTCCTGTGATATCTGTGTAAAGCTTTACGCTTATAGAATAAGTACCGTGAGCCTTGATAGGATCGGGCAAGGACAGCTTTCTCTTATCTATCGAAACAGAGAAATCCTTTTCGAGCGCTTCTGCTATATCCTTTGCGGTAACGGCGCCGTAAAGACGTCCGTCTGCACCCGACGCGCTCTTTATTTTAAGAGTAATGCCAGAGAGCTTTTCCTTTATAGCATTAGCCGCCTTCTTCTCCTCTTCTATCTTGTACTGCTTGGAATCTTCCTTTCCCTTGAGCTCGTTTGTCGCCTTCGCATCTGCTATTATAGCGAGCTTTTTAGGCAAAAGAAAGTTTCTCGCGTATCCGTCGGATACATCTATTATCTGGTCCTTTTTTCCCTGACCCTTTACGTCCTTTAATAAAATTACCTTCATTTTTTTATCTCCTTATTGTAATCTATACGTCGTAATTTTTGCTTTTTGCAAAAATGCCTGTGCCTTTACAGACGTCGCCCGAAAATCTACCGATTTTCGCAAATGGCTTGAAACGTAATCGTCCGACCTTTGCTTTCAGACAGACTCGCATCTCATATATTATCGTCTATCGCGTCGCGAAGTCTCTGTACTACGTTTCTCATAGTATCGTTCGCTATCTGTGCGCCCGCAACGTCGAAGTGTCCGCCTCCGTTCAGCTTTTCAAGAATTACCTGAACGTTTATAGTTCCGTTTGAACGGGCTGAAATATGAATACGGTTATCGATATTTACCAAGACGAAGGAAGCATCTACGCCCTTGATATTAAGAAGCTTATCTGCTACCTTTGCCGCCATAATTCGATAACTCGAATCGGTATTACCCTCACAAGAGGAAATCGCTATACGCTTTTTATAAATCGTTATATTCGCATTGAAGCGAGCCTCTTTTGTAAGCTCGTCAATATCCGACTTAAACATCTCCTGAGTTTCGCCAGGGTTAGCACCCTCGCCTCGTAAGAACTGCGCAACAGCGAACGTACGCGTTCCCGTATTTCTCGTAAACTGCTTGGTATCAAGCAGAATTCCCGAAAGCAGAAGCTCGCATTCCTCTTTATAAAGGTTTCTCGAGGACATATTAAGCTCAAGGAATTCAGATACGAGCTCGGATGCCGATGAAGCCGAGGTCTCAATGTACTCAAGCTTTACCGACGGGCCGTATTCAGCCGCCTTTATGTGATGGTCGATTACGGCTATATTGTTCGCCTTCATAGCAAGCTCGGGACATTCTACGATATCCAAGTTGTTCGCATCTACTATGATAAGCAAAGTATCGTTTGTAAGCAGGTCCATTCCCTCTGCACCGTCAACGAATATATTCTGGTAGAATGGCAGGTTTTCAAGCTTTTCAAAGCAAGGCTGAAGATTCGGGTCGTCCTTATTTACTACGATATTAGCACGGGCACTGCAGTTTCTCGCGAATCTCGTCATACCGACAGCTGCGGCAAAAGAGTCGTAGTCACCGAAGCGGTGTCCCATAATAAGCACGTTATCAGCGCGAGCCATCATAGCGGTAAGCTGAGTAGCAGTAACTCTGGCACGTACGTTTGTACGCTTGAAGCCCGCCTTGGTCTTTCCACCGAAGTACTCTACGCTCTCAACACTCTTATAAACCGCCTGGTCACCACCACGCATAAGAGCCATATCAAGTGCGTTCTGAGCAGCTATTTCTCGCTCAACGAAGGTTTCGCCTACGTCGGAAACACCGAGAGAAACTGTAATGGAAATACCGTCACCGACTCTTATTTCTCTTATTTCATCAAGTATGCTGAATCGGTTTTCAAGACACTCGGGAAGGTTTTTCGCTTCAAATGCTATGAGGTACTTATTTCTCTCGTAAGGTCTTATGATACCGTTCATATTAGCGACCCATTTTTTGAGCTTGTTTTCAACTTCGTTTGTAGTTTTTACGTAGTCGTCGCGAACGTACTGAGCTATTTCGTCTATGTTGTCTATGATAGCGTAAGCGATAATAAGCTGTCCGTTATCAAATCTCGTCTGAAGGTCGAGAAGCTCGGTGCAATTCTCCAAAACCACAAACCAGTAGTCCTGTTCTGCAAGATTGCAAGGAATGGAATCCACCTTGAAGCTCTCTTGTCCGATTTCGACTATTTCATTTTTTACACATTCCTCGGAAAAGAGTCCCAAGGACATAATCTCTTCGATATTGACACCCTTTGTGACTCTCTTATACCCCGTCTTTTTCTCAAAGGTATCGTTACACCATACGACAGTGCCGTAGGTATCGCACAAAACGGTAGGCGCATTCATTTTAAGTAGCGTCTTTCCTATCTCGGTGTCAAAAATCTCGTCTAACGTATGTGAGGTCGTCAGACTCTTTCTCTGTATGCGGATATCCGCCCACAAAACAAGCATAATGAGATAGAAGAATAGACAAAGCATTCCGTTATACAAATACGAAATCTCGGTATATTCCCCAAGCACGATAAGAAGCAAAAGCGTAAAGAAGGTGAGCCCTATAAATACGCCGATGTCAAGTCGTGTCGCCAGCTTTTTTCTTTCTCTGTTTTTCATATTTATTTTCTTTTGCCGAAGTGGCAATCCCCCATTTTTTATAAAAAGGAATAATATAACGAATACATTATACCAAATAAAATTAAAAATGTAAATAAAAAACGCAATATTTAATTAAAAAGTACAAAAAATTTGAAATATTATCAAAAGTTTATTGCAAAATCCTTCATTTTGTAGTAAAATAGTTGTGTATTTATGTTTTATAGACGTGAAAAAGGAGGGTCTTTATGGGTAAATATCTTGAAAGCTCTGTTTCGATATTATCCGGCATTGGCGAAACGCGTGCAAAAGCCCTCAACCGTATGGGTATATTTACTCTGCGGGACCTCATTTACCATATACCGAGAGCGTATGAAAACAGAGGAAACGTAAAGCTCTTAAAGGACGCGCTCGACGGCGAGCCCTGTGCTTTTGTTTTAACTGTTGCGACAGATCCGAAAAACGCTATCACGAAAAAAAGAATGACGATAACCAAGTTTCGCGCGTTTGACGAAAGCGGTACTGTCGACGTCGTTTTTTTCAATCAAGGTTATATCAAAGACGTATTTACAAGAGGCGCTGAATTTCGCTTTTGGGGCAGGCTCACGTACCAGAACAAAAAGTGGCAGCTCACCTCTCCTGAATTTGAAAGTATAATTCCAAACAAGCCTCTGCCCGACTTTATCCCTGTATATCCGTTGACTGAAGGGATAAACGGAAAGCTTATGAACAAGGCAGTTTCACAAGCGCTCTCGCTCTGTATGCCGGAGCTTGAAGATACTCTGCCCGAAAAAATACGAGAGAAAAACTCGCTTCCGAGCTTTTCCTTTGCACTAAGAAACATACACAATCCCGAGAGCACAGAGGACCTTCGAAGAGCAGTGACGAGGCTTACTTATGAAGAGCTGTTTCACTTCTCTATCGGTCTGCACGTAATTAAAAAGCGTGGGGCAAGCGTGCTTGGTGCACCCTGTAAAAAGCAGGATATGTCGCCTCTTTATTCTTCTCTGCCCTATGAGTTGACAAACGCGCAGAAAAGAGTAATAGACGAGATAACGAGCGATATGACAAATAGCGCTTCTGACTCCGCGCCTATGAGCAGAATTCTTATAGGTGACGTGGGAAGCGGAAAAACCGTGTGCGCTATTTCTGCCATATATACCGCAGTAAAAAGCGGAATGCAGGCTTCCTTTCTCGTGCCTACCGAGGTACTTGCAAGACAGCATTATAACGACGTGTCGAAGATTCTCGGCAATCTGGGAATAAAGGTGGCTCTTCTGCTTGGCTCTACGACCGCATCGCAAAAGAAAAAAATATACGCTTCGCTTGAAAGCGACGGCGACGACAGAATAGACGTAATCATAGGAACTCACGCGCTACTTAACGACAAGGTGAAATTCTCTGATCTCGGGCTTGTAATTACCGACGAGCAGCACCGATTCGGTGTAAATCAGAGAGCCGTACTTAAAAAGCGCAATAAGGGTGTGCATATGCTCGTAATGAGCGCGACCCCTATACCGAGAACGCTTGCGCTCGCATTGTACGGCGACCTTGCTATTTCCTATATCGACGAGATGCCGATAGGCAGACAAAGAGTAGACACCTTCGTCGTAGACGAATCCTATCGTGCGCGACTCAACGCATTTATAAGCAAGCAGGTAGAAGAAGGCGGTCAGGTATATATCGTCTGCCCCTCAATCGAAGACACAGATACCGAATCCGAGCTTTCTATAAGAACACTCAGTGGAAGTGAAAGCTTAAATCTCAAGGACAAGCTTAAAAACGTGCTTGAATACTACGAGCAGTTGAAAAAGGACCTGCCCGACCTCAACGTAGCATATCTGCACGGCAAGATGAAGCCGAAGGAAAAGGACGAGGTAATGCGAGCCTTCGCAGACAAAAAAACAGACGTTCTTATATCTACGACTGTAATCGAGGTAGGCGTAAACGTGCCTAATGCCTCGCTTATGATAATAGAAAACGCGGAAAGGTTCGGTCTTTCACAGCTTCACCAGCTTCGCGGACGAGTCGGAAGAGGTACAAAAAAATCCTACTGCATTCTCGTCTCCGACAGTAACGGAAGCATTGCAAAAGAGCGTCTTTCGACTATGAAAAACACGTATGACGGCTACAAGATTGCCGAAAAGGACCTCGAAATACGAGGGCCGGGTGACTTTTTCTCCTCTTTTTGCGACGACTCCATACGTCAGAGTGGCGGAATAAGTCTGCGATTCTCTAATCTCTGCAACGACGCAAATATTATGAAAGACGCGTTTTCCGACGCGAATATACTTTTACAAAACGATCCTATGCTTATAAAGCCCGAAAATGCTTCTCTTGCAAAAGAGATAGGACGGCTTTTCAACCTTAATGAAAACGTTATCAGTTAAACTGGGGGTGCTTTTATGAATAACCAGCCACTTGCCGACAGAATGCGTCCTGAGACCATAGACGATATGGTGGGACAGACCCATCTTATCGGCAAAAACGGTGTTATCCGCAAAATGCTCGACAACAACAGAATTTCCAATATGATATTCAGCGGCCCTCCCGGTACGGGAAAGACGACAGCCGCAAACATTATAGCAAAGCAGGCGAATATGCCTCTTTACAGGCTGAATGCAACCACCGCATCTCTTGCCGACGTAAAGGAAATAGCCACGAACACCTCTAATATATTCAGCTCGGGCGGTATACTTCTCTACCTCGACGAGATTCAGTACTTTAACAAAAAGCAACAACAGTCTCTGCTTGAATACATAGAGGACGGAAGAATTACACTTATAGCGTCGACGACGGAAAATCCTTATTACGCTATATATAACGCGATTTTGTCGCGTTCCTCGGTTTTCGAATTCAAGCCGATAAAATCAGAGGAATGCATACCTGCATTACAAAGAGCATTAAGAATTTTAAACGAAGAGCACAAGACCGAGAAAACGGCAGACGAAGAGGTGCTTCGCTTAATAGCCTCGCATTCGGGCGGTGACGTAAGACGCGCGATAGGAATACTTGAAAACGTATTTTACATATGCGACGACGTCCTTTCAAAAGAAGAGGCAGAGGCACTTCTGCCCTCAATGACAGGATATTTCGACCGTGACGGAGACGTACACTACAACCTTCTTTCCTGTCTGCAAAAATCAATAAGAGGCTCGGATCCTGATGCTGCCGTATTTTATCTCGCGAAAATTCTCGCGGGTGGCGACCTTATATCAGTGTGCAGAAGACTTTTAGTGATAGCGAGCGAGGATATCGGGCTTGCCTATCCTATGGCGGCTGCTATCGTCAAGAGCTGCACCGATGCAGCGAAGGAAATAGGTCTTCCCGAGGCTTGTATTCCTCTTGCAAACGCGACCATTCTTTTAGCGACCTCCCCAAAATCCAACAGTGCCTACCTCGCTTATGCGGCGGCAAAAGAGGATATAGCGATGGGCCGAGGCGCAGAAGTCCCCGCACATTTAAGAAGTCCTCTTTTTAAGGGATATAAATACCCCCACGATTATAAAAATCATTACGTAGATCAAACCTATCTGCCAAGCGATCTTATAGGAAAGCGATACTACAACTTCGGTGACAACAAGCTTGAGCAGACGGCAAAAGCCTACTACGATATGATAAGAAAAAAGGATTGAAAAGCGTATGAAATATCATTTTATTCTCAACACCCATGCAGGAAAAGGAAACAAAATAGACTTTTTTGAAGATAAAATAAAAGACGTCTGCGAAAAAGAAGGCCTTGAGTACGTTATTCACGAAACGCTCGCGCCCCATGAAGCCACCGAATACGTAAAGGCTCAATTAGAGGCTTCTTCCGATTTTCAGCGCTTCTACTCTTTTGGTGGCGACGGAACGTTAAACGAGATATTAAACGGCGCAATCGGCTACGAAAATGCGGAAATAGGTCTTATTCCTATCGGCACGGGAAACGATTTTTGCAGAAACTTCACAGAAAAAGAGAACTTCTTTGATATCGAAAAGCAGATAAAGGGAAAATCGGAAAAGGTAGACGTACTCAAATACAATGACAAGTACTGTATGAATATGATAAACGTCGGCTTTGACTGTAACGTAGCCTACAACACTCAGGCTATGAAGAAAAAGCGTTTTATCCCCAACAAGCTTTCATATATAGCGGCGCTTATAAAAACGCTTTTCGAAAAAATGTACTCGCACCAAACGATAAACATAGACGACGAGACCGCTATCGACCGCGAGGTGCTTCTTACGGCAATAGCAAACGGCTCGTTCTGCGGTGGCGGATTCAATGCAGTTCCCTACGCGTCCATCACTGACGCCACTCTCGATATCAGCATTGTAGAAAAGGTATCGAGACTTAAATTCATCTCACTCGTAGGCTCTTACAAGAGTGGTACGCACTTAGAAAAAGAGCTCGGCAAAAAATCTGTGAGCTACATACGCGCTTCATCACTGAAGATGGACTTTGACACCGAAACGAAGATATGCATAGACGGTGAAATAGAGACGACCAAGTCTTTGGATATTTCGGTCGAGCCTCGCGCAGTTTCCTTCATTATACCCGATGGCAGCGCGCTCATTTCAAAGGACAATCTCCCTCAGTTAAAGCAAAAAGTAGTAAATTTGTCAAGATAATGAATCTTTTTGATAAAAGGCCTCTCTTCTGCGCTTTGACCTCGTTTATCGTGACGGCATTTTTCTCGTCGCTTTTATTCTATCGCAGGTCTGCGCTCTTTATTTGTGTTTTCATTTTGTCGCTTTTTGTCATTATATCTCTTTTCTACCTTCTCTCAAAGAGAAAACGAAAAGGAAAAATAAGGGGCAAGGAAATTACAGCATTCTGTTGTATTTTTCTTGCTTTTCTTGCTTGTTTTTCACAGCTTTTCTTCGTTTGTACCCGTCTGACAGTACCAGAGAGATTTCTTAACGAAGAAATAGAAATAAAGGCGACAGTTAAGGAAATCATATATGAAGGTGACGGCTATACTCTACTTACGGCAAAGGTAGGAAGCCTGAACGGTGAAAAAGCGAATATCAAGCTCAAATTTGAGCTTTACAGTGAAGAAACCTTTCATGTCGGTGATATATTTTCTTGTAACGAGAAAATATACGATATCTATTCTCTTTCAAGATATGACGCGAGCCTTCTCTTTGAAGAGGGATGCGCAGGCGAGGTTTCAAACGTCAGCGACCTTACAAAAATAGGCGAGAAAAACACTCCTCTCGTTTGGGTCTCGCGACTTGGGGATTTTATTACAAACAGAATAGAAAGCAACTTGACGGGCGACAGCGGACCACTTATTTCGGCTTTATTGCTCGGCAGAACAAAATCTCTTGACCCACACATAACTCTCGACTTCAAAAGACTTGGAATTACGCATATGCTCGCGCTTAGTGGTATGCATTTAACTATGCTTATGTCGTTTGTAGGTATTATGCTTTCACGTGTAAACCTGAAAAAGAAAACGAAAAGCTTTATAATTCTTGCGCTCACTCTATTTTACATCACGCTGTCAGGTTTTTGTCTTTCAATCTTGCGTGCGGCATTTATGTTTCTTTTTGCCACGTTATCATTCTTTTCAAGAAGAGAAAACGACTCATTCACTTCTCTTTTCCTTTCTGTCACTCTCATTTTTCTGATTACGCCAAACGCGGTGGCCGATATAGGACTATGGCTATCGTTTTTTGGTACTATGGGTATTCTGTCATATTTACAATTAGAGGCGGAAAAGAGCATAGAAAAGAATAAATCTTTATTCCAAAGTGTGCTTTCATATTTGACCGCCTCATTTACAATAAGCATTTTTGCCATAATGTTTACACTTCCTATAAGTGTGTTTATATTCGGTGAGCTTTCACTGATTTCTCCGATATCAAACGTAATTTTTGCTTTTCTGTTCGATTTGCTTCTTGTCCTTGCGTTTCTCTCACCGTTTTTGTTCGGTATACGGATTTTCTCACTCGTCTGTGAATTTTTAGGTAATATAATAGTAGGTTTATCTAATTTTATTTCGGGATTTGATATGATATTTGTCTCGGTATCGTATATCCCGTTTTACGTAGCGCTTTCTCTGTTTTTAGTATGTCTTGCTCTCATATTGTGTGTCAAAATGAAAAGAAAGACTATAATCAAAAGCGTTTTATCCTCGTTTGCAATGCTTATGCTCACTCTTTTTATATGCTTATTTGTTAACTTCAAAGACGACACTTTTATTTACCAAAGAGGCGATGATTATCAGAGAAACGAATTCCTCTTTTTCACAAACGACGCGAAAACCACTATTTTTGACGTAACGAAGGAAAACAAAAAATCGTTTTCAGAAATGCTTGCAAGATGTGAAAACGAGCGTATAAGTGAGATTTCAAGCTACGTGATAAGCCGCTATAACGACAGCCTTTTAATAAATCTGGACAAAGCGTCAGCAACAATAAAAATCAAGCATATTTTACTACCCGAGCCTACGTGTGCCGAGAGCTTGAATATAGCAAATTCGGTAACAAAACGGCTTGACGAGCTGAGAATCCCTTACGATTTTTATAAATTCAACGAAGTAGTTTCTCTTGACAATCTGGAATTCAAGCTCATAGACGGTCACATTATCGACGTTACTTCAAGGCAGAAGACGTTTTCCTACGTTTCTTCATATGCGTTTATTTGTGATTATCTGCCATTGAGGCAAGGGCTCGACTATCTTATTCTTGGCCATCAGGACGGTGTGTTTACAGTATACTTCAAAATGCCTGACGGTGTAAAAAATCTTATTATAGCAGACTCGGATAACGTGTATAACGACAATTTCATAAATGACGCTTCGATGCCCGAAAACGTCTTTATGGATAAATCTGTAGAGTTCATAATTGAATAGCCAAAAGGCAGAGTTTCGCGACTCTGCCTTCTTCATTATTTAAAGTTAAAAAGCGATTTTATTCATAACTTCCCTTTTATGCTAATATAATGTATCAGTCAGAAGTCATAATAGGAGGAGAAAAGATGACAAGCACAAGCATATATCAGGATATTGCCGAGAGAACCAAGGGGAACATCTATATAGGGGTCGTTGGTCCTGTGAGAACGGGAAAATCCACCTTTATCAAAAAGTTTATGGAATCCGCTATTATACCTAATATTGAAGAGGAAAGCGAAAGAGCGAGAGCCATAGACGAAATGCCACAGTCGGCATCGGGTAGGACCGTAATGACGACGGAGCCAAAATTCGTACCCGACAAGGCGGTAAAGATGACGCTGGACGGAAAGACCACCTTGAACGTAAAAATGATAGACTGTGTTGGGTACATAGTACCCGAAGCACTCGGTCAGCTGGAGGACGGACAGGTACGAATGGTTCATACCCCTTGGTCGAAGGAACAGCTTCCCTTCAAGGAAGCGGCAGAGCTGGGAACGCAAAAGGTCATCCACGACCATTCGACGATAGGAATGCTGGTGACCACCGATGGAAGCATAGGAGACATTCCGCGCGAAAGCTTTATTGAAGCTGAGGAAAGAGTGGCGAGCGAGCTTTCTACTTTGAATAAGCCCTACGCCATTATTTTAAATTCGGCAGACCCTTCTAACAAAGACACAATCGCGCTCGCTTATGAGCTTGAAAAGAAGTATAACGCGCCTGTCGCGCTTGTGAATTGTCTTGAGCTCAATTCCGAGGATATAGAGCATATTATAGAGCTTGTTTTAGATGAATTTCCTATCACAGAGCTTATTTTCTCTATGCCCGAATGGACGAATGCGCTTCCTTCTGACCACGAGATAAGAAAGAAGGTATTAGATTTTGTAGACGAAAGCGCCGACAGAATATCGAAAATGGGCGAATTAAAGCGCATCGACGGACTTCTTTCGGAGTGTGACATAATAGAGAGCTGTTCTATTTCCGACATCAATGCAGGCTCGGGCGTGGCAAGGCTCAAGCTCGACTTCCAGCGCGACTTATATTACAAGACCTTAAGCGAGCTTACGGGACTCGAGATTTCGAACGAAAAAGAGCTTCTCTGCAATATAACCGACCTAGCAGAAGCAAAGAGAAAATACGACAAGGTAGC
>JAZOOB010000033.1:0-5450 GCA_045654845.1 Eubacteriales bacterium
ACTATGTGTAACTGTGGCGCTCTTACTATTCCTGAATTACAGCAAAAGGCGGTGCTTACTCTCGTATCTGCGACGAGTATCGTAGAGGGCGGAGCGCACGACGTTATTCAGAAGGAAAAGACCGCCCCCATCAAATAAAAAAAGGTCATAAATTTAACAAATTTGTCGGCAAAAACGGGCGATAAACTCTTGACAAAACGGTCTGTTTGTGATATTATAACAATAATAATCATATCTGAAATTCTATGCGAGATATCGGCAAGATAGAAATATGAAAAAGACCGTGTTTACGCCCCTTTGCGTAATGTATTTTTGTGTTACAGGCCTGCCGAATACTCGGCAGGCTTTTCTAAAAAATAAAGGAGAATAGAGATGTTTAACGCATGTATAAAGGAAAAAGCGAAGGCGGTTCTTAGTGAGAACGGACACCTTTTTTCTTCTATCCCTTTCTCTTTTGACAAATATACTGTTTTACCCGGTTTCGTTGATGTGCACGTTCATCTTCGTGAGCCGGGCTATTTTTATAAGGAGACGGTGAAAAGCGGTACGCTCGCCTCTGCGCGTGGCGGTTATACCGACGTTTTCAGTATGCCGAATCTTATCCCCGTACCCGATACGGTAGAAAATCTTAAAGTTCAGCTTGAAATTATCGAGCGCGACGCGGTGATAGGAGTTCACCCGTACGCCTCTATTACGAAAGGGCAAAAGGGCGAGGAGCTTTCGGATTTAGAAGCGCTTGCACCTTACGTTTCGGGCTTTTCCGATGACGGACGCGGAGTGCAGAGTGAACAAATGATGCTCGAGGCTATGAAGCGCGCAAAAGCACTCGGTAAAATAATAGTGGCTCACTGCGAGGATAATTCACTATTGCACGGCGGATATATCCACGACGGAGAATATGCAAAAGCTCACGGGCATAGAGGCATTTGCTCTGAAAGTGAGTGGGGACCTATTAAGCGCGATATCGAGCTTATAAAAAAGACGGGCTGTGCTTACCACGTCTGCCACGTATCCACAAAGGAGAGCGTTTCTCTTATAAGAGAAGCAAAAAAGGCAGGGCTTGACATAACCTGCGAGACCGCACCTCATTACCTGCTCTTAAACGATAGTCAGTTAAAAGAGGACGGCAGATATAAAATGAATCCACCCATCCGCGCAGAAGCGGATAGACAGGCATTACTTGAAGGAATATGCGACGGCACTATCGATATGATAGCGACCGACCACGCGCCCCATAGCGAAGAGGAGAAGTCAAAGGGACTTGAAAAAAGCGTTATGGGTATCGTTGGAATAGAAACCGCATTTCCGCTTCTTTATACCGAGCTTGTAAGGAAAAACGTAATTTCCCTTGAGAAATTGGTTTCTCTTATGAGTGACAATCCTAAAAAGAGATTCGGTATAGAGGATAACGACAGTTTTAGTGTTTGGGATCTTGACAGAGAGTACAGGATAGATCCAAACGACTTTCTTTCTATGGGAAGGTCGACGCCTTTTGAGGGCTATTCGGTATATGGCGAGAATATGCTCACGGTAAGAGGCGGCAAGGTAGTTTACGAAAATAAATAATTTGATTATAAAACGGAGGGAAAGAAATGGCAAAGAGAAAGGATATTAAGAAGATTCTCATTATCGGTTCAGGCCCTATTGTTATTGGTCAGGCGGCAGAGTTTGACTATGCAGGCACGCAGGCGTGTCTTGCGCTCAAGGAGGAGGGCTACGAGGTAGTGCTCGTAAACTCGAATCCAGCTACGATAATGACAGACGTAACGATAGCGGACAAGGTTTATATGGAGCCTCTTACGCTTGAATATGTGGCGAAGATTTTAAGATACGAGCGCCCCGACGCGATAGTCCCCGGCATAGGTGGACAGACGGGACTTAACCTCGCTATGCAGCTTGAAGAAAAGGGAGTACTCGCAGAGTGCGGCGTAGAGCTTCTCGGCACGAGCAGTGAAAGTATCGAGAGAGCAGAGGACAGAGAGCTCTTTAAGGAGCTTTGTCAGTCGATAGGCGAGCCTACCATTCCTTCCGAAATTACGTATTCCTTGGAGGAGGCGAAGATCGCTGCTAAGCGTATCGGTTACCCCGTCGTTTTGCGCCCCGCGTTTACTCTTGGAGGTACGGGTGGTGGCTTTGCAGATAACGAAGAAGAGCTTATCGAAATAGGCTTGAATGCGTTTAAGCTTTCCCCCGTTCATCAGGTGCTTATAGAAAAGAGTGTAAAGGGCTATAAGGAAATAGAATTCGAGGTAATGCGCGACTCTTACGATAACGCGATTACCATATGCGGAATGGAAAATATAGACCCTGTCGGCGTTCATACAGGTGACTCTGCGGTTGTTGCGCCTATCTTGTCGCTTTCCGATGCGGACAAGAAAATGCTCAACGATAGTGCAATAAAGATTATAAGAGAATTGAAGATTGCGGGTGGTTGTAACGTACAGTTTGCCCTTAATCCCAATAGCTCTGAATATTTTCTCATTGAGGTAAACCCCAGAGTTTCGCGTTCCTCTGCGCTTGCGTCGAAGGCGAGTGGCTATCCTATCGCACGCGTTACGGCAAAAATAGCCGTAGGTATGGCATTGAGCGAAATACAGATAGCGAACACGACGGCAGACTTTGAGCCCCGCCTTGACTACGTGGTAGCGAAGTTCCCCCGTTTCCCCTTCGATAAGTTCGCATCTGCTACGAACAAGCTCGGCACGCAGATGAAGGCGACGGGCGAGGTTATGGGTATAGGTAGCAACCTCGCTGAATGTATGCTTAAGTCGGTACGCTCTCTTGAAATAGGTGTATTCCACCTCTTTATGAAGAAGTTTACCTCTATGACCGACGCAGAACTCATTTCCTATCTCGACGATTTCAGAGATGATACTATATATGCGGTGACAGAGCTTATCCGTCGCGGTCACACCGTAGAAGAGCTTCACGAAAAAACCGCTATCACCGAGCTTTTCCTTGAAACTATAAAGGATATAGTGGATATGGAAAAGACACTTAATGAAAACAAGGGAGATGTCGAGATACTTAAAAAGGCGAAGGCTATGGGCTTTTCGGATAAGTTTATCGCTATGCTCTGGGGCAAAACCGAGCTTGAGGTCTATGAGCTTCGTAAGGAAAATTCCATATTCCCCAGCTACAGAATGGTAGATACCTGCCATACAAATGCATATATCCCTTACTTCTATTCCTCTTACGAGGGCAAGACCGAATCTATCCTTTCGGATAAGAAAAAGATTATAGTTCTCGGTGCAGGTCCTATAAGAATAGGACAGGGCGTAGAATTTGACTATTCTACCGTGCACGCGGTAGGAACTATCAAAAAGTCGGGATATGAAGCTATAATTATAAACAACAATCCCGAAACAGTATCCACCGACTACACCACCTCTGACAAGCTCTATTTTGAGCCGCTTACGACAGAGGACGTAATGAACATTATAGAATTTGAAAAGCCGATAGGCGTTATAGCATCTCTTGGCGGACAGACGGCTATAAACCTCGCAGACCCGCTTATGAAGCGCGGTGTGAAGATTGTAGGTACAGACTGTCAGGCAATAGAGAGGGCAGAGAACAGAGATTCCTTTGAAAAGATTCTCTTGGAGCTCAACATTCCTCAGCCCGAGGGCTGCGCTGTCACCAATATCGAGGACGGCGTGCGCGCGGCAAAGAAGATAGGCTATCCCGTTTTGGTTCGTCCCAGCTTCGTTCTTGGCGGACGCGCTATGCAGATAGTGTCGGGCGAAAAGCAGCTTCGCCATTACCTCAAGACCGCGGTTGAGATAGACGAGGACAAGCCCGTTCTCGTAGATAAGTATATTGTCGGTAAAGAGGTCGAGGTCGACGCTATATGCGATGGCAGAAACGTATTTGTTCCCGGCATTATGGAGCTCGTAGAGCGTACGGGTATTCACTCGGGCGACTCTATCAGCGTTTATCCCCCCTTCAGTATTTCCGATAAGGTTAAGGGAACTATCCTTCAGTATGCAAAGAAGCTTGGAATAGGCATAGGAATTGTAGGTCTTTATAATATTCAGTTCATCGTCGATAAGGACGAAAACGTGTATATTATCGAGGTAAACCCGCGTTCTTCACGTACAGTACCCTTCCTTTCAAAAGCGACGGGATATAGCCTCGCAGATATAGCTACCGAGGTCATTCTCGGAAAGTCCTTGAAGGAGCTTGGGCTTTTTGACATCTATCCCGATGAAAAGAAGCGTTGGTACGTAAAGGTGCCTGTATTCTCGTTCAACAAGATAAGAGGACTTGACGCATACCTTTCCCCCGAAATGAAGTCCACAGGTGAGGCTATCGGCTATGACGATAAGCTTAACCGCGCACTCTACAAGGCGCTTCAGGCATCGGGTATGAAGCTTCAGAACTATGGAACTGTGTTCATCACCGTGGCAGATAGCGACAAGGAAGAAATGCTTCCCTTGGCGCGTCGCTTCTACAATCTCGGCTTCAATATTCAGGCGACGGCAGGCACAGGTAAGTTCTTGAAGGAAAACGGAATAAGAACTCGAGTGTTCGGCAAGATAAGCGACGGAAGCGAAGAGATTCCCGAAGCAATAAGACAGGGTTATATTTCTTATATAATCAACACGAGCGCGATAGCCGATTCCGAGCATACCAAAAACGACGGACACCAGATTCGCCGTCTTGCTACCGAGAATAACGTAAACATCTTTACCTCTCTTGATACTGTAAAGACGCTTCTGGACGTTTTGGAGGAGACGACTATCTGCATTTCCACAATAGATTCGTGAGGTTTTTATGAAAGAGGAGCTTTTTAGCGTTTTAAGTAATGAAAAAATAGCGAATGACGTTTTTCTTATGACGCTTTCGGGTAACACCGACGCAATAGGAAGGACGGGACAGTTCGTAAACATAAAAATTGAGGGTAACTTCCTTCGCCGTCCTATATCGGTCTGCGATTTTGAACAAGGGAAGCTCACCCTTATATATAAGGTCGTCGGCGAAGGCACGAAAAAAATGAGTGAATATGAAAACGGCAAGGTTCTCAATATTCTCACAGGACTTGGAAATGGATATGATACCGAAAAATCGGGCGAAAGACCTCTTTTGCTCGGTGGCGGTGTCGGTGTTCCACCCCTCTATGCTTTGTGCAAAAAGCTTGTTAATGAAGGCAAAAAGCCGACGGTAATTCTCGGCTTCAATGGACAAAACGACGTGTTCTTTGAAGAAGAATTCAAAGCGCTTGGCGCTGACGTTAAAGTGACGACGGCAGACGGTAGCTATGGAATAAAGGGATTTGTCACCGACGCGCTCGACGGCATTTCTTATACCTATTTCTACACCTGCGGACCCGAGCCTATGCTCAAGGCGGTGTTTAATAAGACCGAAACGTCCGGACAGTTCAGCTTTGAAGAGCGTATGGGCTGTGGCTTCGGTGCTTGTATGGGTTGTTCTTGTAAGACCGTCACGGG
>JAZOOB010000034.1:0-3703 GCA_045654845.1 Eubacteriales bacterium
ATAAGAGAAAAAATAGAGGAATTGAGAAATAAGATTTCCTATCACTCGAAGCTATATTATCAAAACGACGCGCCCGAAATTTCCGACTACGAATACGACGAAATGTTCCGTACTCTCGTAGAGCTTGAAGCCGAATATCCCGAGTTTGATTCTCCCTCATCTCCTACGAAGAGAGTAGGCGGTATCGCGCTCGAAAAATTTGATAAGTTCACTCACAGAGTCAAGATGGGAAGCCTTACCGACGTTTTCTCGCTCGAGGAATTCAAGGAGTTCTATGACCGATGTCATTCTGCCGTAGGTGATATTTCTTATTCCGTAGAGCCGAAAATAGACGGCCTTTCGGTTTCGCTCACCTATGAAAACGGTCTTTTTGTACGCGGTGCAACACGCGGTGACGGACTTGTAGGCGAGGACGTGACCGAGAATCTCCGCACCATTCGCTCTATTCCCCTTGAGCTTAATGAAAAATTACCCTACCTGTGTGTAAGAGGCGAGGTATATATGCCGAAGGCTGTTTTCGAGTCCTTAAACGAGGCGAGAGCAGACGCAGGTGAAGCTCTTTTCGCTAATCCGAGAAACGCGGCGGCAGGCTCACTCCGACAGTTGAATTCTAAAATCACCGCATCTCGTCGACTCGATATTTTTATATTCAATTTACAGGAAGGTTCTTTGTATGCAGACGGCCGAGAGGCAAAAACTCATACCGAATCTCTTGACAGATTGGAAGAGCTCGGATTTACTGTTCTGCCCTACCGTAAATGCCTGAAAACCTATGAAGATATAGCTTCTCATATCGAATTTTTGGGTACCGAGCGTCCTGAACTCCCCTTCGATATGGATGGCGCGGTAATCAAGGCAGACGACCTTGAAATAAGAAAGACACTTGGCGAGAATACGAGCACGCCAAAATGGGCGGTAGCGTATAAATATCCCCCCGAAACCAAAACTACGAAGCTACTCGACGTAGTGGTCGCAGTAGGAAGAACAGGTGTTCTTACCCCCACCGCCGTTTTAGAGCCTGTAAGACTCGCAGGAAGCACTGTTTCCCGTGCGACGCTCCACAATATAGGCTATATACAAGAGCGCGATATTAAGATAGGCGACACTGTATCCGTGCGCAAGGCGGGAGATATAATTCCCGAGATTTTTGAAAGCATAAAATCGAAGCGCGACGGCACTGAAAGGGATTTCGTCATGCCCACGCATTGTCCTTCATGTAATCACGAATTAGTAAAGGACGCGAGTGGCGAAGGCGCGGCTATACGCTGTGTTTATGCAGGCTGTCCTGCACAAAATGCCCGTTCTATTATACATTTCGCTTCTAAAAATGCGATGAATATAGACGGTCTCGGCCCTCAGATAATCGAGCTTTTACTCGCAAATGACAGAATAAAAGGTATTGCAGACCTTTACAAATTACAAGTCGAGGATATAGAAAATCTCGAAAGAATGGGAAGAAAGTCGGCAGAAAACCTTATTTCTGCTATTGAAGCGTCAAAAGAGGCAGGTCTTGAAAGACTTATATTCGCACTCGGCATCCGTCAAGTAGGCGAGAGCGCAAGCGAGGCAATAGCAAAGAAGATGCGTACCCTTGACGCCTGCTTTGAATCAAGCTATGACGACTTCGCTTCTATCGACGATATAGGCGATATAACTGCGACTAATCTCGTAGAGTTTTTCTCTCTTGAAAGCACTCGAACTCTTGCCGACGCTCTTATCTCTGCAGGTGTGAAGACCGAGGCTGTAAAAGAGGAAAGCAGTAATAAATTCGAAGGTCTTACCTTTGTTTTGACGGGCACACTCCCCACAATGACAAGAGATGAGGCATCCGAAATGATAAAGGCGGCGGGCGGAAAGGTATCCTCCTCGGTATCAAAAAAGACGAGCTACGTTCTCGCCGGAGAGGAAGCAGGAAGCAAGCTTACAAAGGCAAAGGAACTCGGTGTAAATATAATCACCGAAGAAGAATTCCTTTCTATGCTAAATAACTAAAAACAAAAACGAGCAGATTTCTCTGCTCGTTTTTATTTTTAGCTAACCATACGTTTTATACTCGACGTAGCCATTCAAATCTGCCGTTCAAGAAGAGGACGAATATAAGAATAGCCGCGAGGAGCATCAAAAGTCCTAAAATAAGTACGAAAATGCTACTTTTATTGTATTTAAAGCTCTCATTTCCCTTGATAAGCTTGGCTCTGTGAAGCGCGGTCGAAATCGGCTTGTAAAGTACCAATACCAAGGCGGAATTGAAGAGCGCCTTCGTAAAGTTGAAGGGCAAAAGAAGAGGAAGAAGAAGGTCTATGACCTGTCCTACCTTTTCACTCCACGTGGCGAAGGTCGCGCCAAGCATATAGAAGGGCGTGATAAAAATATTCGCCAAAAGCATAGTGGAGGTAAGTACAATAATAGCAGACGAAAGCGATATAAGCGCCATATTTAAGCTTTTTCTTCTACGGTATATAAAGGAAGCTATGAAGGAGAACGTGGCTGATGAAAGGAAATTCATAATAAAGCCGTAAACTCCCGTATCACTTACCGAGATATATTCGAGAAAGGCTACGGCAAACGACATAATTACTCCAGGGACAGAACCGAGAAGCATTGCGCCTACCGTTATAATAGCGTCCTTCGCGTCAAAGGTAAGGAAGCTCACCTTGATACGAAAAACGAACATACAAACGTATGCCAAAGCACTAAAAAGCGAGATTAAAATCAGTTTTCTTATCTTATTTTGTCTTGTATTTTCCATAACAATACTCCTTTTATAATAAATACTTGATAAGATTTTATTATGAAAACAAATATACGTTACGGGGTAAAAAAGCTTAGCAAAAATTCTTTTTCTTGATCTTTCGAAGAAGCTAAAAAGAAAAAGGTATCCCTATGGGGACACCTTCTGCAAATACCTTTTCTCATCCGGACTTTACCGTCGGCGCAGGAATTTCATCTGCTCGGCGCAAAAATGCGTTCGTGGGCTATACCACCGGTATGGAATTTCACCAATCCCCAAAGTATTTGTATTGCCACTACCATTCGGTAGTGGCAATACTTACATATAATTATGCTTTCTTAAAAGACTTACGCGTTAACTTCGGAAACAACGCCCGAACCAACGGTTCTACCACCCTCACGGATAGCGAAACGGAGTCCCTTTTCAATAGCGATAGGAGTGATGAGCTCAACGTTCATGTTAACGTTATCGCCAGGACGGCACATTTCAACGTCTGCGGGAAGAGTGATGATACCGGTAACGTCGGTAGTTCTGAAGTAGAACTGAGGACGGTAACCAGTGAAGAAAGGCTTTTGACGGCCACCCTCTTTTTCAGTAAGTACGTAAACCTGACCTACAAACTGAGTGTGGGGGTTGATGGAGCCGGGCTTACAAAGAACCTGACCACGCTCGATCTCGTTCTTCTGAACACCACGGAGAAGAGCACCGATGTTGTCACCAGCCTGAGCTTCGTCCATGAGCTTGTGGAACATTTCGATACCGGTAATAACGGTCTTCTTCTTTTCGTCGGAAAGACCAACGATTTCAACTTCCTCAGACATGTGGAGAGTACCTCTCTCTACACGACCGGTAGCAACAGTACCACGGCCAGAGATAGAGAATACGTCTTCGACAGGCATAAGGAAGGGAGAATCTTCATTTCTTGCAGGAGTAGGAATGTACTCGTCAACTGCATTCATGAGTTCGAGAATC
>JAZOOB010000035.1:0-2013 GCA_045654845.1 Eubacteriales bacterium
GGTGTAAAATCCGTCTTCGCAAGCATAATAAGCAAAGAGGGCAAAAAGGTTTTAGAAGAAAACGGCGTAGCCGTCTTTTATGACACCGAGGTTCCTTTTATTATAAATCGCGCCCGTGATGGTAAATGCCCTATTGAAAGCGCGGTTTTCGGCATTAACGATTCAAAAAAAGCCTTAGAAAAAATCAAGGAAACCTTGAAGGAATTGACAAAAAAGGCATAATTCGGATTAAAAACAGTCTTTTTATGGGAGGTGAGAGTATGGATAAATTTATTTTGCATTCGTCCTATAAGCCGACGGGCGATCAGCCACAGGCGATAGCCTCGCTTACCGAGGGTATACTTTCGGGCGAGCGTGCGCAGACGCTACTCGGTGTTACGGGCTCTGGTAAGACCTTTACTATGGCAAACGTTATAGCAAACGTAAATAAGCCTACTCTCGTCTTAGCACATAACAAAACTCTCGCCGCACAGCTCTGCTCGGAATTCCGTGAATTCTTCCCCGAAAATGCGGTGGAGTATTTCGTATCCTACTACGATTATTATCAGCCCGAGGCGTATATTGCGGGCAAGGATATGTATATAGAAAAGGACGCTATGATAAACGAGGAGATAGATATGCTTCGTCATAGCGCGACCTCGTCGCTGCTAGAGCGTCGCGACGTTATTGTCGTCGCGAGTGTGTCCTGTATTTTTACACTCGGAGACCCCGCGGAATACAGCTCGCTTCTCGTCGGAGTGCGAGAAGGACAGCAAATGGAAAGAGAAGAGCTTATTTCGCATCTTGTTTCTATAAACTACGAGCGAAACGACCTTAACTTCGTGCGCGGAAAATTCCGTGTGCGCGGAGATATCGTCGAGATTTTCCCTGCTTCAAGCAGTGAGCTCGCTATAAGAGTGGAGTTTTTCGGTGACGAGATAGACAGAATAAGCGAGATAAGAGTAGTTACGGGAGACGTGGTAAGGAATATTTCCTACGCGGTGATTTTTCCTGCGACTCACTATGCCGTTTCCGACGAAAAAAGGGAAAAGGCGCTTTTGGAAATAGAACAGGAAATGAAGGAGCGCGTAGAATTCTTCAAGTCGCAGAATAAGCTCATAGAGGCTCAGCGAATAGAAGAACGCACGAAGTACGATATAGAGATGCTTCGCGAGGTAGGATTCTGCTCGGGAGTCGAAAACTATTCCCGCGTGCTTGCAGGAAGAGCCCCGGGCTCTATGCCTTACACTCTTCTCGATTACTTCCCGTCGGATTTCGTTCTTTTTGTCGACGAATCCCACGTAACGCTACCTCAGGTGCGTGGTATGAGTGGCGGAGATACGGCAAGAAAGAGAAACCTTATAGATTACGGCTTCCGTCTGCCCTCTGCTTACGATAACCGCCCCCTTCGCTTCGAAGAATTTGAGGGCAAGTTAAATCAGACGATATTCGTCAGTGCGACCCCTGCAGAGTATGAAAAGGAGCATTCCGAGAGGACTGTCGAGCAGATAATACGCCCGACAGGTCTTATCGATCCCGAAATTGACGTGCGCCCCATCGAAGGTCAGGTGGATGACCTTATAACCGAAATCAAAAAGACTACGGAAAAGGGCGAAAAGGTGCTTGTCACTACCTTGACGACGGTTATGGCAGAGGATCTCACGGACTACCTTTCGTCTTTGCAGATAAAGGTAAAATATATCCACCATAACGTAGAAACTATGGAGAGAATGGAGATTATCCGTGACCTTCGCGCAGGCGTTTTCGACGTTTTGGTAGGAATAAATCTTCTTCGAGAGGGACTTGATATTCCCGAGGTATCGCTTGTCGCAATTCTTGACGCTGATAAGGAAGGACTTCTTCGCTCGGAGACCTCGCTTATCCAGACGATAGGACGAGCCGCGAGAAACGTAAACGGACGGGTTATAATGTATGCCGATACCATTACTCGCTCTATGCGCGTGGCGATAGACGAAACCGAGCGCCGTCGTAAAATTCAGAAGGAAGTCGGAGGCCAAGCGGGTCTTAGGAAGA
>JAZOOB010000036.1:0-12394 GCA_045654845.1 Eubacteriales bacterium
AAATAAGCGAAAGACAAAGAAGAAGTGAAATGAGCACCAAAACGAAAGCTCTTTCAAAAATCTTGTTCATTTTATTCATAAAGTTGTCTCCGTAATACTTGTTTAAAAATATACAAAGCCCGAGCGCTCCCCGTAGGAACGCTCGGTCAATGTATTTTTGTCGGTAAGACAGGAAGGTCTTATCAGAATTTTGTCGGACGGTTGATGAGATATCTCTTTACCATCAAGGCAACCTTGAAGGTGACCGCCTGATCGAATTCACGAAGGTCAAGTCCTGTTATCTTACGTATTTTTTCGAGTCTGTATACCAAGGTGTTTCTGTGTACGAAAAGCTTTCTCGACGCCTCGGAAACGTTAAGGTTGTTTTCAAAGAAGGTCTGTACGGTGTTGAGCGTTTCTCTGTCAAGCGACTCAAGCGGACCTTTTTTGAACACCTCCTGCAAGAATATCTCGCAGAGAGTGGTAGGAAGCTGATATATAAGTCTGCCTATACCGAGGTTATCGTAGCTGATTACGTCCTTTTCGGTATCGAATACCTTACCTACCTCAAGGGCGATTCTCGCTTCCTTATATGCTCTTGCAAGGTCCTTCAAGGAATCCGAAATCGTGCTGACACCGATAGAAACCTTTGCAAAGAATTCGGTATTCAAGGTCTGGGCGATAGATTCCGCGAGCTCCTCTGCCTCGGAAAGCTCGTAGTTTTCGGGAATTTCCTTAACGAGTACGATATCCTGCTCACTGATGCTTATAACATAGTCGTGGCTCTTGTCGGGGAACATTCCCTCTACTATATCGTAAGGAAGAATCTCTGTCTTCGCACCAAACTTGATGATAAGAACGATATGCTTGCCGTCGTTATCAAAATGAAGCTCCTTGCTCTTTACGTAAATATCGCTAGGAAGGATATTATCAAGCATAATATTCTTTATAAATGAAAGCTTGTCGTGCTTTTCGTAATAAAGGTCTTTAATACCGCCAAGGGTTATTGCAAGGATTCCCGAGGACATTTCTGCGCGCTCGTCTGTACCTTCGACGAAAACTGCAAACTCGTTTTCCTCACTAGCTTCTCCTATATAGCGATATGTATATCCACCTATAACCGCGACAGAAGAAGAATACTTAAGCTCTTCCTTTACGCCGTCGCGCGAAATGCCTATCAAAGAATGATCGCTACAGGCGATGACCGTTCCGTTTTCGTCAATGACACCGACGGTACGTCCGACTGTATCCTTCGTGCGCTGCATGACACTCTGAAAAATGCGATTTGACATAGATTTTTCTCTCTTTCGTTATTTTTTGCGTTTTTATTTCTCTTTTTCTAACTTCTCAAAAAAACTGATATGTGCAATTTAGACTAAAATTTTTTGCCGTTTTAGGCACATTTTTTGACCCTTTTAGTTATACTGTACTACAATATAACATATTTTTTGTTGTTTTTCAATAGAAAAATAGAAAAATTCACAAAAATTTACGACTTTTTTTATACATTTTTACCTTGCGTTTACATTTCGTAGTAAAAAGACACGCAAGAGAGGGCGTAAATCGGTGCGGTTTCGCATCTTAATATGCGTTTTCCAAGCGTAACGGGTATAGCTCCCGCCCCTTCTATCGCCGTAGCCTCGGCGGGCGAAAATCCACCTTCGCTACCTACGATTATTGCCAAGGAAGAAATCTCCTTGCCCTTCTTTTCCAATGCGTCCTTTATACTGTCGGTATCACAGCCCTCGTAGCAGAACAAAGCGAGGTCGTAGTCCGACACCTTCTTCAGCATTTCGGAAAATGAAAGCGGATTTCTGACGGATGAAAGTCGGGCGCGTCCGCATTGCTTCGACGCCTCGTCGGCTATTCTCTGCATTCTCCCTATCTGTTTGTCTATTTTGTCCGCCTTCGGTCTTTTTACACATCTCTCGCTCTCAAAGGGGGTGACGGAGGAAGCGCCGAGCTCTACCGCCTTCTGAATGATAAGCTCGAGCTTATCTCCCTTCGGAAACGCCTGAAAGAGATCTACCGAAAGGGGCATCTCACCCTCTCCGTTTCGCTCTTCCTTTATTTCGGCAAGCACGGTCTCTCCGTCGAGCTTCAGTAGCTTGCAGATATATTCTCTTCCGTCTTCGTCGCATACGGTAAGAGAGTCTCCCACTGCCATTCGCAAGGAATATGATATGTGATGGGCATCCTCGCCTATAAGGGTAATCTGCCCGTCCTTTATTTTTTCATTATCTACAAAAAAGCGTGGCATAGCTTTTGCCTCTTTCTTTTTAGTCCTTTTTTCTTTCTGCAATAATAGCGAGCCAGTCGTTTTCCTTCTTTGTCTCTATTACCGCGTATCCGTTTTTATCAAGCGCCGAGAAAATCTCTTCACCTCTCGGCTCTATGATGCCCGAAAGAATAATTTTTCCGTCGTCTGCAAGATATTTTTCCATATCGGGTAGCATACGAAGGATTATGTCCGCGACTATATTCGCTAAAATAATATCGTATTTACCGTGTGAAAGGTCTACCGAGTCGAAAAGGTCGGAGGTGCCACAGATTATATTCTTCGCACCGTCTGCCTCTACGTTTTCTCTTGCCACCTTCACAGCGACAGGGTCAAGGTCGTACGCGGCGCATTCCTTCGCGCCTAATTTTGACGCGCAGATAGCGAGAATTCCACTACCGCACCCCATATCAAGCACGCGCTCGTCTCCCTTTATTCTATTCTGCATAAGCTCGATTACGAGGCGAGTAGTCTCGTGAGTTCCCGTGCCGAATGCCATTTTAGGATCCATACGGAGAATTAACTCTCCCTCTTTCGCCTCGTATTCTTCCCATGCGGGAACTATGGTTATTTTACCGAGGCTTATCGGCTTATAATACTTTTTCCAGCTCTCTGCCCAGTCCTCTTCGCAAACACCCTCGAATTTAATTTCGGCGTCAATTCCCGAAAGCGAAAGACGCTCTGAAAGGAATGCGGAATATTCGGGCAAGCTCTTGTCCTCCGACACGAATATAGACACAGAGACGTGCTCCTTGTCGGCATTAAGTATGCTTTCGTCGATAAGTGCGCCGTACATACCGTCGGTAGTAACGTCACTGTAATCCTCTATCATAAGACCCGAGTCAAGCATACACATAATAGCGCATAGCTCGTCAAGGTCCTCTCTTTTCGCATATGCTGTCAGTTTTGTCCAGACTTCTGCCATTTCTGTACCTCTTCTATATCAAAAAGAATTTGTTTTTTCAGTTCGTCAACGTGGGCAAAGCGTTTTTCTTCTCTGATAAATGAGAGAAATTCTACTTTTATGACCTTTCCGTAAAGGTCGCCCTCATAATCTATAATATGAGTTTCGAAATTCGCCTCAGACACGTTGTCTACCGTAGGACGAACACCTACGTTTGTCAGTGCCGTGTAATATTTTCCGTCGAGGAAAACCTTTGTCGCGTACACACCGTTTTTGAGCTTCACTATGTTTTCGGGATAAGCGATATTAGCCGTAGGCGAACCGAGCATACGACCGAGCTTTTTGCCATGATATACCTCGCCCGAAATAGCGAAGGGGTAGCCGAGAAGCCTGTTTGCTCGCTCTACGTCACCCTCTGTAAGCAAGCCCTTTATCAAAGTAGAGCTTATAGCTTCACCGTCAATATCGTAGGCGGGGCATACTATACAGTCCCCACCCTTTTCCTTCATAAGAGAAAGAAGGGTGTCAGCATCCCCTGCCGCCTTCGCGCCAAAGCGGAAATCAAATCCACAGACGGCAAGCGAGCATTTACAGGTATCTATCATTATTTCACCGACAAACTGGGAAGGTGACATATCCCTGACAGATGCAAAATCAAGTATGAAAACGTAGTCTATTCCTATTTTTTCGAAAAACGAGAGCTTTTCTTCTGTTGTGCAAAGACGCTTGACGCCACCCTTTATACCGTTACTTCCGCCCTCCGAAAACGTAAGCACGGCAGACTTGACACCGCGTGCGCGCGCCTCCGTCAGAACTGTCGTAAAAAGCGTGCGGTGTGCCATGTGAACGCCGTCAAAAAATCCAAGCGCCACCGCCGTTTGCTCATTAACGGCAGTGGCATCTCTTTTAGATAAGGTTATGATCTTCAAAAGTTCGATTTAAGATAACTCTTGAGCAACAGCGCAAGAAGCTCGTCTCTGTCTATCTTACGGATAAGACTGCGCGCGCCGTTGTGATTAGTTATATAGGTCGGGTCCTCGGAGATTATATACCCGACAAGCTGATTTATAGGGTTGTAGCCCTTTTCGGTCAATGCCTGATAAACCGCGCCCAAAACACGACGGATTTCAATGTCCTGATCTGTGGGCTTTGCAAACGTTATGGTTTCTTTTTCGTTATTCATTTTTTAATTCCTTTCTTTTTTCGGAATTCTACGTCTTTATTATACACTTATTTGGATAATAAGTCAATAAAAATTGTAAAGGGGCTGTAAATTTCTTTTATCTTTTTCCTTTGCCTTGACAAATAAGCTTTATCCGTGATAAAATATCTGGGTAAAATATAGGCAAAAGAGGTTTTTATGAAATTTGAACTTGTGGCGACCTGCCTTTTCGGACTAGAGCACCTGCTCGGTGAAGAAATTGACAATCTGGGGTATGAAAGAACGAGCACCATAGACGGACGTGTCAGCTTTTTTGGTGATTTTGAGGCAGTCGCGATTTCCAATATATTTTTGCGATATGCAGAGAGAGTTTATATAAAGCTCGGCGAGTTTGACGCCGAGACCTTTGACGCGCTTTTCGAGGGCACACGCGCGCTTCCTTGGGAGAACTTCATAGGCAAAAGCGACGCCTTTCCCGTAAAAGGACATTCTATAAACAGCGCACTCTTCTCTATCCCCGACTGTCAGAAGATAGTCAAAAAAGCGATAGTTTCACGCCTTTCGGACACCTACGGCATAAAGTGGTTTGAGGAAAGCGGTGTAAAATATCAGGTAGAATTCTTCATTCTCAAAAACAGAGCTACCCTTATGATAGACACCTCGGGCATTCCCCTTCATAAACGAGGCTACCGTATAGAATCAAATTTAGCACCTATAAGAGAAACACTTGCCGCCGCGATAGCGGCTACCTCTCGCCCGAGAGAAAACGTACTTCTATGGGACCCGCTTTGTGGCTCGGGTACTATTGCAATAGAGGCAGCTATGCTTATAAACAACATAGCCCCTGGTAAAAACCGTTCCTTTGCAGCAGAAGCCTTCCCCTTCATTCCTCGCTCTATGTGGAAAAACGCACGCGAGGAAGCAAACGATACTCAACTTGATACTAATTTTGAAGCGTATGCGTCTGACATAGACCCCGAATGCGTGCGCCTTTCAGAAAACAATGCAAGTCGCGCAGGAGTTTCCAAGTACGTCAAATGCTTTGTAAAGGACGCGAGAAAAATAGAGTCGGACGGCAGACGCGGTACGATAGTGACCAATCCGCCCTACGGTGAGAGATTGCAGACGAAAGAAGAGGTAGAAAAGCTTTATCGCGAGCTTGGTGTGAAATTCAGAAGCCTCGCGCCTTGGCAGGTCTACGTCATAACCTCTCACGATCGCTTTGAATCTCTTTACGGAAAGCGTGCGGACAAGGTAAGAAAGCTTTATAACGGAATGCTTCCCTGTTATCTGTATCAATTCTTTAAAAATAAATAGGGCAGGCACATTCAGCGCATAACCGAAAGGTACGAATATTTATAAAGCACAAATTTTAAGTTCTCAAAATCATTATTTTTAAGGTAGGAAATCCCGCTTTTGCGGGATTTCCGTTTTTTGTACCTTTCTGCTTCAAAATCCTCTCTCGGAGTATACTATACACCTTCGTCGGATATTTGAAGCTTCTGCATCTGACTGTGTCAGCCCTTTTTCTCGCGCCCTTTTTTTCGCGCCCCTTTTTATCGTGCCCCTTTTTCCCATGCTCCTTTTTTCGTATAATCCTCATTTTCGTGGGTACACTTATTTTAGGAAAAGAGGATTTTTATGAGAGTATTATCGAAAGCATATAAAGAAAACGTAATGACACTCGACAGCATTTTGAGAATCGACGAGAGCTTCGACCTTATAAAGCGCACCTTGAAGATAGGCAAGGATGAGGCGAGCTTTTATTATATAGACGGCTTTGTAAAGGATACTGTAATGCAGAAGATTATGCAGTATTTCTTGACCTTAAAGGATTTGTGCCAAGGCGATGATGCAGCAGAATGCTTCAGAGAAAGGCACGTGCCCTACGTCGAGGTGGATATTACGTCGGATATTGACGCGCTTGTACTCGCCACGCTTTCCGGCTCTGTGGTTATGCTCGGTAGCACCTTTGGTACGAAGGCTATAATTATAGATGCAAGGAGCTATCCCGCAAGAGATACCGAAGAGCCTAATAACGACAGAGTTATGCAGGGGGCAAGGGACGGGTTTGTAGAAACTCTTATCTTCAACACCGCGTTAATAAGAAGAAGAATACGCGACCCTCGGCTCACCGTAAAATATAAAAACGCAGGCGGTGCTTCAAAAACAGATATGGCTATCTGCTATATGGAAGGCATTGCCGACAAAAAATACGTAGATGAAATATCAAGGAAGCTGGACGAAATAAAGCCACAGGCTATGACTATGGGCGCGATGAGTCTGACAGAAAGCCTCATAAAGAGAAAGTGGTACAATCCCTTTCCAAAAATAAGGACACTCGAGCGCCCCGACGCTGCCGCCGCCGAAATAATGGAAGGAAAAATTCTTATTATCTGCGACACCTCGCCACAGGTTTTAGTCCTTCCGACCTCTATTTTTGACTTCTGGCAGGAGACGAACGATTATTATTTCCCGCCTCTTACGGGTTGTTATCTTCGTTTGATTCGTCACGCGACCTTTCTTATCTCGCTTATTCTCACACCCACTTGGCTACTACTCTTGCAAAACGCCGCAATACTTCCGCCCTCGCTTGAATTTATCATACCCGACAACGCGGGTATGATGCCTATATTCTTGCAGTTGATTCTATGCGAGCTTGCGATAGACGGACTGAAATTAGCCTCAATGAATACACCGAATATGCTCTCAAACTCGCTCAGCGTTATAGGTGGCTTGATTTTGGGAGACTTTGCCGTACAGATAGGATGGCTGAGTGGCGAGGTAATATTCTACACAGCCGTAGTTGCCATAACGGGATTTTCACAGCAGAATTACGAGCTCGGCTACGCTTTCAAGTTTTTAAGAATGTTATTGCTTATATCCACCGCACTTTTCGGAGTTTACGGATACGCGGTCGGTCTTTTGCTTGTTCCGCTTCTTATAGCGACGAACAAAACGGCAAACGGAGAGTACAGTTACCTCTATCCGCTTATCCCCTTCAATCCAAAAGCCTTTATGCGACTCTATTTTCGCTTAAAAAAGAGTGATTTTGAAAATAAAAATAGCAAAAAATCGAAAAAAAGCCAAAAAAGTGCTTGACAAACGATAAAATCGTGCTATAATAGAAAAGTACCGTTTCGGTACACCCTTGCAATAGCGGGGGACATTGCGGCATCGCCAAGCGGTAAGGCACCAGACTCTGACTCTGGCATTACCTAGGTTCGAATCCTAGTGCCGCAGCCAAAGAAAAGCAGACCATCATCCGATGGTCTGCTTTTCTTTCTTTTGGCTTCGTCACTTCGGCTTCGCACCTAGTCCCTTTTTCGCTTCGCGAAAAAAGGGTTAGGTTCGCATTCTCCGCGCAGAGCGCGTCGAGCTAGCTCGTAAGCGGCAAGCGTGAGAATTCCCGCCAAGGGCGAGACCCCTAGTGCAAAAAACGACAAGTTTCGATAGAGGCTTGTCGTTTTTACTTTTTCACTCTTCACTCTTCACTTTTCACTAAAACCCTCCTGCCGTTTTTTGCAAGTAATAAGTAATAGTGAATAGTGAATAGGTACTAAAGAAAACAACTTCCTCTCGGGAAGTCGTTTTCTTTTTATTTCTCAAATAGCTTTTCCATTGGAACGTCAAGTGTTTTCGCTATAACAAATATCTCCTTATCGGTCGCGCTTCGTACCTGTCCTTCAAGCTTGGAATAGCTTGTGGGATTGATATCGCACCCCAAAACCTGCATTTTTGCAACAAAATCCTTTTGCTTTATTCCTCTCGCCTTGCGTAATCCTTCGATATTTTTGCCAACCATATTGGCGTTACCGTATTCCTTCTTGCGAATTTTCATAACACTCTTTATCTATTTTCCGTTCTACCAAGCAAATAGTCAAGAGATACGCCAAAGTAATCGGCAAACTTCATAAGTGTTTCATAATCGGCTTCTCTTTCCATATTTTCATATCGAGAGATTGTATTCTGATTCATATTTAAATCAAGCGCAAGCTTCAACTGCGATATATTCCGTTCTTTGCGCAATTCTTTTAATCTAAATGCCATCTGCTCTCCTCTTAAACTTGGAAAAGTATCCTTGACATTATTATACCAAAATGGTATAATAAAAATATCCCGTTTTGGTATATTATGAAGGGCAGGAGAGATTTCGAAAAATGAAAAAAGTCCTATGTGTAATATTGAGTATTTTGTTTGTTTTTACAACTTCAGGTTGCAACAATCCAGAAAACGAGGAAGACTATACTATCATAGTGTACGTTAGCAAATATGGAAAAATTCACGCCTATCCTGACTGCTCGGGAATGCTATCCTATTCGGAAATGCCACTTGAAAAAGCAATAAAGACAGGCTTTGATTTGTGTAAAAAATGTTCTGACGATATTTATGACTCTTTGATTTATTATTATAATTACTATGATTATTAACGTCATATAATGACAATATTCCTGTATAAAAATCACCTCAACTAGCCTTTTTTCATAATATATAACGACAAAATTATTCGTTTTATATGAGAGGTTAATATGCACAAAAGAAGCTATGATAATCCTTACACGGCTATTCGCCGACTGCCCGATGCGGTAGCCATTATTTCGGGCGGCCCGAAAAACAGTAAAATCAACGGAACAGTCAGATTCTATGAGATGAGAACTGGCGTTTTGGTCGTGTCAGATATGTTCGGTCTGCCCACAAAAAGTGAGGAATGCGGAAATGATATTTTCGCCTTCCATATTCATAACGGAAGCGAATGTACGGGAAACGAAGACGATCCTTTCTTTAATGCAGGCACACATTATAATCCAAGTGGGTGCCCTCACCCCTATCACAAAGGGGATATGCCACCGCTTTTCAGCGCAAACGGACGGGCGTTCCTTGCCTTTTTTACAGACAGATTTACGCTAAATGAAATTATCGGGAAAGCGGTAGTAATCCACAACGCGCCAGACGATTTCACGACGCAGCCCTCGGGCAACTCAGGAAATAAAATTGCCTGCGGCATAATTTCCAAGGTAAGACGGTAAAAAAACGAGAACCAAAGCGAAAAATCAATTTTCTAAAAGCTCCGCATCTCTTGACAAACAGTACTTAAAATGCTACAATTTTCTGTGTTAGAGATTTTTATGCAAAAGGAGTATAAGAGTTATGATAAACTACGCTCACAGAGGTGGAAGCGAATACGCGCCTGAAAATACGCTTTCTTCCTTCTATCTTGGACTTTTACAGGGTGCAAACGGAATAGAAACCGACGTGCAGAAAACGAAGGATGGTGAGCTCGTGCTTTTCCACGACGACACCGTGGACAGAGTAACGGACGGTACCGGAAAGCTCTGCGACTACACGTTAGAAGAGCTTCGTAATTTGAAGGTGTACGGAAATTGCACGACGGGCTTTTACGATAGAATAATAACCTTGCGTGAATTTTTAGAGAATTTCGCAAGATACGATATATCCTTCGCCATGGAGCTGAAGGGTCCCGACGTCGAGGAAGGCACTCTTGCTATGATAAAGGAATTCGGCGTGCTTGACAGAACTACCTTTACGAGCTTCCAACTCGACTACGTAAAAAAGATAAAGGAACTTGACCCTAGCGCAAGAGTGGGATATCTCTGCTTCCCCGAGGACGAAACCGCTGACGAGAAGCTTCTTGCCTTTGGCGGTGAGGAAATCGCGCCCGAGGCTATTGCCGTAACGAAGGAAAAGATCGAAGCTTGGCGAAACAAAGGTCTCGGCGTAAGAGCGTGGGGTGTCACAAGCATTGCGCTTATGAAGAAAATGGCAGACCTCGAGGTCGACGGAATGACCGTCAACTTCCCTGACAGACTTTTCGAGTATCTGAGCCGTAATAAATAAGTTGTTTTAACGCAAAAAGACTGCAAGAGAAATCTTGCAGTCTTTTGTTCTTAGCCAAAAGTCACCAGCCAACAGGCAAATCGGGGCGCAGTGAGTTTTGAGCAGAAATTTTCGTTTGCGAGCGAAGGCGTATCTTATACGTCGAGAGGAAGCAAACGGAAATAGAACAAAAATTTAATTCAAAAGAAGAAATTCGTAGAATTTCAACCTTAAAAAATCAAAAAACACTCAGCAAAAAAACAGAACGGAAGCATTAAAACTTCCGTTCTTAAAAATATCATTTTTGTTTGGTTATGCCAAAAGGCACAAGCCTTACTTAGCGAAAATTTCGAGAATAGACCTATACGCCGCGTCGGCTATCTGATAATAACCCGTTTTGTCGGGGTGTACTCCGTTCGTATCTCTCTTTTCGAGTGTGGTGTTTCTGTTGTTGACAACGAACTGCTTATCCTTCGGCATATTGTTTTCTACGTCGAACTGTCCTGCTGCGTCAACGTATTTAACGAAGGACTTATACTTGTCCTGCTGACAGAAATCTTCAAGCGTCGCGTTATAGTTCATAGCGGTAACGAGCATTCCGTACTCGTCGCTATATCCACCGACTGCACCGTAAGCCCAACCCATACCGCCGTTCTGCGAGGGCATCGGGATACCCATACAACGAATGATAGCATTGGGGTATTCCTCATGAATCTTATCGATAATCTTGGTTGCGTGTACGAAATGACCCTTATCTATTGCATAGCCGGTATCATAAGCCGTACCCTGTCCGTTCCAAGTGAGAAGAATATACACTATGTCGATATCCTCATAGCCGTTCTTTTCACAGTAGGACTTAAAGCTGATGTCGCCCTTTTTGGAATCGTAGAAGGGGCTGTCTGCGCTTGTAAAATAGTTCCAAGCCTTGCCCGAATATCCTTCGCGAGGTGTGGTGGGATTGCCTTCCTTACCGGGTGCTTTTCCGAGGAAGTTAAGAACGTTATAGCCAAGACCCTCGGGGTTTCCGCCTGTCTTGTTTACGCGTCTTTCAAGCTCGCTTACCCAGTATCCGTCCCAAGTAAGACTGTCGCCTATGCAGAGAATGTTCTGCGTGCTTGCGGGCTTTTTAGGTGCGCGAACGTTAAGAGTCGTAGTGTCCTCGCCGAGTATATTGCCGTTATTGTCGCGTACGGTGAGTGTGAGCTTATAAGAGCCGACGTCGGATTCCTTCGGCTTGAACTCAAAGTATCTGGGGTAATCGTTACCCTTTTCGCAGGTAACGGAAATTGCATAGTTATAAATGTTTGCCGCCTGTACTACACCACTGTAGAAGAGCTGGAAATTATCGTTTACAGCGAGGTCGTACTCGTCAGCCAAAAATACGTTTATAGACTGGTCTACACTGACACCACCACTACTACTGCTACCGCTACCAAAAGCGCCGTCCTTAAGCTCCATAACAGTCTCGATAGTACCGAGCTTTACGTACAGGTATTTGCAGGGAATATCCGTGCCCGAAACCTCGGACATCTGCGCAGCTGAATCAAGAAGCTTTCCTCCCGTAACATAAGAGGACTTAGCCTGATAATGATTATCTGCTACCTTGGAATTTTCGCCCGTGTTCGTGTACGCGTCGCAAAGCTGGTTACAGTTATAAGTGAAATAGAGCGAATCGGTGTTGCCCGTCAAAGCGGTAGGAAGCTTCCATACCACCTCGCGCTCCTCACCTGCGGGAATATTTACGTCGAGGGTTTCAACGGCAATCTGTTCACCGCTTTTATCATTTTTATTGAGGAACACCTTTATCTGAGTTATTGCCTTATCACGCGCCTTTACGCGAAGAGCGATAGCCTCTACGTTTTCGGGGTTACCGATACTTCCACCCCAACCCGAGAAGGTCGAGGTCGTGAATACCCAAGAAGGACTAGAAACCGTCTCGGATACGGGAACGAACTTATCTACTTCCTGACCGAAGAGGCTTATAAGAATTTCCTCTAAATTGTCACTGTCAAAATCGACGGTGGCTTTTACACCTGTGTTTTCCCCGTCTATGTACCAATATCCGTCCTGAATGTAGGGTGTAGCGCCGTCCTTACCGTCCACGCCGTCTTTACCGTCCACCGCCTGACCGCAGGAAACGAGGACAAATACAGTCAAAATTGCCAATAATAAAACAACTAATTTTTTCATAATTTCCTCCAAAAAATTCGTGGTTGTTTTCTTTTGCCATCAAAAG
>JAZOOB010000037.1:0-3285 GCA_045654845.1 Eubacteriales bacterium
GAGAATCCGTACGCGCTATTTTTCGATAAAAGTTAAACCTTGTAAACATCAAACAAAAAACAATGCTAATTTAGTCGCTTTATGCTTGCAAAACCGCACGCGATATGATATAATCATTTATTATAAGAGAAATAGAAGACAGTACAAAGTTCTCTAAAATGAAGGAGATTAGAATAAAATGAAACTTGGAATAGTCGGATTGCCTAACGTGGGCAAGAGTACCCTTTTTAATGCATTGACGAATGCGGGTGCGCAGTCTGCGAATTACCCCTTCTGTACGATAGACCCGAACGTAGGTATCGTAGCAGTACCTGACTCGCGTCTTGATAAGCTCGCAGAAATGTATAATCCCGAAAAATATACCCCTGCGGTTATAGAATTCGTCGATATTGCAGGACTTGTTCGTGGCGCATCAAAGGGTGAAGGCCTTGGAAATAAGTTCTTGGCTAATATCCGCGAGGTAGATGCGATAGTTCACGTAGTACGTTGCTTTACCGACGATAACATAATTCACGTAGACGGCGGTGTAGACCCCCTTCGTGACGTAGAAACTATAAACTTGGAGCTCATTTTCTCTGATATGGAGATAATAGAGCGCCGTATCGAAAGAGCCACCAAGGCGGCAAAGAGCGACAAATCCGTGCTCGCTGAAATCGAGGTTTTGAATAAGGTCAAGGCGGCACTTGATGCAGGTCAGTGTGCGCGCACGCTCGGACTTAGCGAGGAGGAAGAGGAGCTTATCGCAGAGGCGAGACTTCTCACCTTGAAGCCCATAATCTATATGGCTAATATCGCAGAGGACGAGGTCGCAGGCGATTACGTCAACAATGAAGCATATATAAAGCTCGCAGAACACGCGAAGAGCGAGAATGCGGGAATTATCGCGGTATGCGCGCAGATAGAAGCAGAGCTTTCCGACCTTGAAGGAGAAGAAAAGACTGCATTCCTTGCCGATATGGGAATTGAGGAAAGCGGACTTGATAAGCTCATAAAGGAGAGCTACTCGCTTTTGGGACTTATAAGCTACCTCACCGCAGGTCCTAAAGAGGTAAGAGCTTGGACTATCACCAAAGGCACGAAAGCACCTCAGGCTGCAGGAAAGATACACAGTGACTTTGAGCGCGGATTTATTCGTGCAGAGATAGTGGCATACGACGACCTCGTACGTGAGGGCAATATGAATAACGTCAAGGAAAAGGGACTTCTTCGTAGTGAAGGAAAGGAATACGTAATCGCAGACGGCGACGTAGTTCTTTTCCGCTTCAACGTGTAAAAATCTGCTTACGTATAAAAGGAGAGTATTATGAAAAGACAGGAATACATTTCTTGGGACGAATATTTTATGGGCGTCGCGCTTCTCGCTGCAAAGAGAAGTAAAGACCCCAGCACTCAGGTAGGTGCTTGTATAGTTGACAGCGATAACAGAATCCTCTCGACAGGATATAACGGCTTCCCCTACGGATGCTCGGATGACGAGTTTCCTTGGGACAGAGAGGGCGAGGAAACCAAGTACCCCTTCGTCGTTCACGCAGAGCTGAACGCTATCCTTAACGCGAGAGGGAAGAACCTTTCGGGCGCAAAGATATACGTCGCGCTTTTCCCCTGTAACGAATGTGCGAAGGCTATCATTCAGTCGGGAATTAAAGAGGTAATCTATCTGTCCGATAAATACGGTACGACACCTATGACCCTCTGCTCGAAGAGAATGTTAAAGAGCGCGGGCGTAACTCTCACACAGCTCGATATTGCTACCGATAAGATAGTCCTTGATTTCGGCAAGGGTAACGTATAAAACGGATGAAAATAGGCGTTTTAGGCAGCGGAAGCTGGGGCACTGCGCTTGCGCAGGTGCTTTCTGACAATCGACACGAGGTGCTTATATACGGCGTCTCTAAAGAGGAAATTGACGATATAAACCAAAACCGTAAAAATTCCCGTTACTTTGGCGATACCCCGATAAGCGAAGGATTAAGAGCAACTACGGATGTAAGCGAGCTTTCTTCATATAACGACGCTTTTCTTATTGCAGTGCCGACGAAGGTAGTTCCAATCGTGCTTATGCAGATTAAGCCTTATATTACCGAGAAGACTGTGATTATAAACGCGAGCAAGGGCTTTGAGTGGAAAACAAATAAGCGTATAAGCCAGTGTATAAGAGATAGCCTTTCGTGTAAATACGCGGGTGTTGCATCTATTATAGGTCCTAGTCACGCGGAAGAGGTAATTTTAAGAAAGCTTACCTCGGTTTGCGCGGTTTCCACCTTGCAATCTGTTGCAGAGTGGGTGCAGGGGCTGTTTTCGAATGACTATCTTCGCGTCTACGTCAATACAGATGAAATCGGTGCAGAATATGGCGTCGCTATCAAAAACGTCATAGCATTGGCATCTGGAATGTTAGAGGGCAGAGGCTACGGAGATAACGCGAAGGCGGCACTCATTACGCGAGGATTACAGGAAATGCTTCGTTACGGTGAGAGTAAGGGCGCGGATAAGAATACCTTTTTCGGTCTTACAGGCGTAGGCGACTTGATAGTTACCTGCTTTAGCCCCCATTCGAGAAATTACAGAGCAGGGCTCGAAATAGGAAGGGCGGATTCCGCAGAAGTGCTCAAGGGAAATAACAGTACGGTCGAAGGCGTAAACAGCTGTAAATCGGTCTACGAGGATGCGCAGGAGCACGGCATTGAAATGCCCATAGTCGGTGCGGTTTACAGAGTGCTTTTTTGCGAGGCGAAGCCGAGCGAGGAAATATATGCTATTATGCACAGACCTTTAAAGTCGGAAAGCTGATTTTCCGACTTTTCCTTTTCTCTGAAAAAAATTTTAAAAAATTTTTGTTCATGGCACTCAAGGAAACGAGAGAAAACGAGAGAAAACGAGAGAAAACGAGAGTTATGCTATTGCTAAATCAAAATAATTGAAAATTTATCAAAAAAAGTATTGACAAGACAAAAATACTGTGATATAATACAAAACGTTGCTAAATAATTTGTTAAAAATAACATGGAGGAACAAAAAATGTCCACTTTTATGGCAAAAAAAGAAACCATCAGTCGCAAGTGGTATGTGATTGATGCAGCAGGAAAGCCTCTTGGCAAGACTGCAGTTGCTGCTGCGAACATTCTTCGCGGAAAGCACAGACCCGAGTTTACACCCCATGTTGATTGCGGTGATTTCGTTATCGTTATCAATGCAGAAAAAGCTGTATTCACCGGTAAAAAAGATATCAGAAAAGAATATCAGAAATACACCGGATATCGCAGCGGTCTCAAAATCACTACTCCC
>JAZOOB010000038.1:0-5016 GCA_045654845.1 Eubacteriales bacterium
GAACAGAGCAGGTGGTTACACCCAGATTTATAAGTTAGGTCCGCGTCGTGGTGACGCAGCCGAAATGGCTCTCATTAAGCTTGTAAAAGCTGACGAAAAAGAGGAGACCGAAGCGAAGTAAGTCAAATTTGACCTACTTAATACAAAATCCCGTTTGTTATCTCGGTAGCAAACGGGATTTTTTTACTTTCCTTACAAATGTCGCCAAAGCAGTCGAAAAAGAGTAAAAAAAGGCGGGCAAAGTGTCACTAAGTTTGCCAAAAAGGTTGAAAAAAGGAAGGAAATATTGTATAATCATAATGTATAACTATCAAAAGGAGAACGTCAATGAGATTCTACGAAAATCTTTCCCATATAAGTGAAAACAGAGAGCCCCAGAGAGCATATTATATTCCCGAAAACGAGGGCGCTTATACGCTCCTTAACGGCGAGTGGGATTTTAAGTTTTACGAAAGAGATTATGATGAGAAGGAAATAGAAAAGGAATGGAAAAAAATAACCGTTCCGTCCTGCTGGCAGATAGAGGGATATGAAAATCCCAACTACTCGAACTCTGCTTATCCATATCCCGTAGATCCCCCCTTCGTGCCTGCAGATAATCCTATGGGCGTGTATGCAAGAGATTTCGAGATTGCAGATGAAGCCAAAGATACCTACATAGTTTTCGAGGGTGTAGCGACGAACCTTGAGCTGTTTGTAAACGGCGAGTACGTAGGCTATTCTCAGGGCACTCATATGCAGTCCGAATTTGACATCACGAGATTTGTCAAGCGCGGTACTAACAGAGTGCTTGTAAAGGTAAGAAAGTGGTGTAGTGGAAGCTATCTTGAGGATCAGGACTGCTTCAGATTCAACGGTATCTTCCGTGACGTTTATCTCCTTTCAAGACCTAAAGGACATATTAAGGATATAAAGGTAATAACCGAGGATAATAAGATTTTAATAGACTTCGACGGCAAGGCAGAGATCTCTCTCTTCGACGGCGACGTTATGCTCGAAAGCAAGAAGGCAGAGGGCAAGGCAGAGTTTTCGGTAGAAAACCCTGTGCTCTGGAACGCGGAAAATCCGAAGCTCTACGACCTTGTTTTCAAGTATGAGGACGAGGTAATCAGACAGAGAATAGGCTTTGTCACCTATTCCGTAAACGATAAGTACGAATTCTTGGTTAACGGTGTTTCGGTAAAGCTCAAGGGTGTAAACCACCACGACTCCCACCCCGAAAAGGGCTGGACTATGAGCGACGAGGATATTATGCGCGACCTTCTTCTTATGAAGCAGCTTAATATCAATACGATAAGAACCTCGCATTATCCCCCTACCTCGCGCTTCCTCGACATGTGCGACGAGCTCGGATTTTACGTAATGCTTGAGGCAGACCTTGAAATTCACGGCTTTACCGCAAGAGAAGCGGGCTATCTCGGATATGACTGTATAGATAATGAGCTTTGGATATCCAATCAGGCTGAGTGGAAGGAATCCTTCCTTGACCGTATGCAGAGAGCCTACGAAAGAGATAAGAACCACACCTCTATCTTCTCTTGGTCGACGGGTAACGAAAGCGGACACGGAACGAACCATTACGATATGGTAGATTATCTCCGCGCAACAGATAAGCGCCGTTTGGTACATTGCGCTGATGCGTCGAGAATGTCCGACCTTGACGGACGCCCCGACTTTGCAGACTATTCCGACCTTCATTCAAGAATGTATCTCGGATATGCTCCTCTTGAAAAAGCGGCGACAGATGATAATATAAACAGACCTTACTTCCTCTGCGAGTACTCGCACGCGATGGGTAACGGCCCCGGAGACGTGGCTGACTACTGGGAAATTATGTATAAGTATCCGAAGCTTATCGGTGGTTGTATCTGGGAATGGTGCGACCATACCGTAATGGTAGACGGCGTAGCTAAATACGGCGGTGACTTCGAGGGCGAAATGACCAATGACAGCAACTTCTGCTGTGACGGTCTTGTGTTCGCTGACAGAAGCTTCAAGGCGGGCTCTTATTGTGTAAAGGCAGTATATCAGTATATGTCCTGCGAATTACTTGAAAACAGCTTCAAGGTAAAGAACCTCTACGACTTCACAAATCTCAATCAGTACACTCTTAACTATCAGGTGGAAGTAGACGGTGACGTTGTATCAAAGGGTAGCGGAGTTTACGACGTAGAGCCAAAAGAGAGCGTAGAGATACCCTTCGAGATGCCTGCGAGCTGCAAAAAGGGCGCATACCTCACCATAACTTTAGTTGACAAAACGGGTTATGAGGTAGCTATGAAGCAGCTTACGCTTCCTGTCGAGTGCATAAAGGCACAAAAGGCAAACGCTAAAGCGGAAATCATCGAAGAAGAAAACACAATTACAATAAAGGGCAAAAAGACGTCCTATACCGTTTCAAAGCATTCGGGTATGCTTACAAGCATTATAAAGGACGGAAAAGAGCAGCTCGACGCCCCCGTTATAATCAGCGCGTGGAGAGCGCCTACCGATAATGAGCGAAAGATTAAGGTAAAATGGATATGGCACAATATCTGGGAGGGCGAAAATATAGACAGAGCCTTTATAAAGGCATATAACTGCTCGGTATCCGAAAACTCACTGACAGTTGACGGAAGCCTTTCGGGTGTCGCAAGAACCCCGTTCTTCAGATACAAGCTCACCTACACGCTCGTTGGCGACGATGAATTGAAAATAGAGCTTTGCGGTGACGTAAAAGAGCCTTGCATCTGGTTGCAGCGCCTTGGCTTTGAGTTCAAGACTCCCTATGAAAACGATAAGTTTACCTACTTCGGTATGGGCGAGTACGAAAACTATATAGACATGTGCGATCATGCCAAGGTGGGCAGATATGAAAGCGATGCAAAAAGCGAATACGTTAACTACATAAATCCTCAGGAGCACGGAAACCACACGAAAACAAAAACACTTGATTTCGACAAGGGACTTTCCTTTGAGGCAGAGAGTGAATTTGAATTCAACGTTTCGCATTATAGCATAAAGACTTTGAAGGAAAGTATGCATACAGATGAGCTTCACGAGGACGATGCTACGAATATAAGAATAGACTACAAGAATTCGGGTATGGGCTCCACCTCCTGCGGACCTGAGCTTCTTCCCAAGTACCGTCTTGCAGAAAAGCATATTGAGTTTGCGTTCTACGTAAAATAAGAGGTAAGATAAAGGACAATGGAAGTTTTTTTGCTGACACTTCAGCAGATGCTTATGATGGCGCTGCTCATACTTTCGGGCTATATACTCAGCCGATCAAAAATACTGCCCGAGGGTACGGGAGTGGCGCTTTCAAGGCTGGAAACCTATATATTCGTTCCCGCCTTGAATATAATAAATCAGCTTGATAACTGTAACGTAAAAACCTTCACCGAAAACTCCAAGCTTATCCTTTACGGCACGGTGTGTATTCTCGTTGCAATAGTGCTCGCCTATCCTTTGTCGCGAGCATTTATCCGAAAAACAAACGGTGAATCGGCACTTGAATACAAAAGAAATATTTACAAATACGCTATGACCTTCGGAAACTACGGGTTTATGGGAAACTTCATAATTCTCGGAATTTTCGGTGGCGAGATGCTGTTTAAGTATTCTATGTTCACCTTTGCATTTGCCGTATTGTGTAACACGTGGGGACTTTATATCCTCATCCCAAAGGGAGAGGGTAGCTTTTGGAAAAATCTTAAAAAGGGGCTTCTAACACCGCCCATTATCGCGCTTTTGCTCGGTATAGCTTGCGGTCTTTTAGACCTGAAGAAGTATTTCCCGAGCTTTGCATTAAGCGCTCTTGATAGCGCGTCGAAGTGCATGGGCCCTGTCGCTATGATTTTAGCGGGTGTAGTAATAGGAAGCTACAATTTCAAGGAATTGCTCAGCGATAAAAAGGTATATATAGCTACGTTTTTGAGACTGATAGCTATTCCTGCTGTATTTATGATTGCGCTTCGCCTTTTAGGTGCAAGTGAAGAGATTATGACACTTGCTTTGATAGGCTTGGCGACCCCGCTTGGACTAAACACCATAGTTTATCCCGCGGCATACGGCGGAGAGACGAAAACGGGCGCGTCTATGGCAATGATATCCCACACCCTGTCGGTTATCACCATACCGCTTATGTATTACGTCTTTATCGTTTTGCTTTAAAACACGAGATTGCAAAGGTAAATAAAAGTTTACCTTTGCAATTTAAAGGAAAGAAACAATGCAATATAAAATTATCAACGGCGCTGTGTACTATGATAGCGATATGGTGCTCGAAAACGTTGATATTGAAATCAATGATAATGAAAAAATCGCAGTCGTCGGAAGAAACGGCTGTGGTAAGACCACGCTTTTAAAGGCTATAATGGGAGAACTCGAGCTTGAAGAGGGCACAGGCGAGCAGGAATTCCGCGTGTTGAAGCTCGGTAACCCTGAAATAAGCTATCTTCGTCAGATACCCTTTGACGACGAGGGCCTTCCTATGATAGAAGAGGTGAGAAAGGTCTTTTCCCCTCTTATAGAAATGGAAAACGAGATGCAATCACTCATTTCGCGAATGGAAAAGGGTGAAGAAAATTGTATCGGCGCGTTTACGAGGCTAAACGAGGACTATATTTCAAAGGGCGGTCTTACCTATAAAAAAGAATACGAGACTATGGTGCGCCGCTTCGGTTTTTCCGAAGAGGACGAAAAAAAGCCGCTTTCCGAGTTTTCGGGCGGTCAGCGCACGAAGATAGCATTTATAAAAATGCTTCTAACAAAGCCGGATATTCTTATAATTGATGAGCCGACAAACCACCTTGATATAGAGACTATCGAGTGGCTCGAGGGGTATCTTCGAAGCTACAAGTCCACTCTCGTCATAGTTTCGCACGACCGAATGTTTTTGGACAGAATAGTAAACAAGGTCTATGAAATTGAATGGGGCGAAACCAAGTGCTACAAGGGTAACTATAGCGCCTTTGAAAGACAAAAAAGAGAGAATTACGTAAAAAGAATGAAGGACCACGAGGCGCAGAAGGC
>JAZOOB010000039.1:0-3882 GCA_045654845.1 Eubacteriales bacterium
TACTGCGAGCGAGGATTGATGAACTGACGCCAGTCGAGCTCACCCTTGTCGAGTGCAAGTACAAGAGCCTCTGCCGTCGCTAAGTTAGTAGCCAAAGGCACGTTGTGAACGTCGCAAAGACGAAGAATATTATTCTCGGTCTCGTCAAAGCCGAACTTAGGCTCGGAATCGCGGAAATAGAAGAGAAGATCCACCTCGTCGTAGGCAATACGAGAAGCTATCTGCTCTCCGCCGCCCTCAAAGCCGGGCATAAGCAATTCGATATCAAGACGGGAGGCGTCTGAAATGTATTTTCCTGTTACCTGTGTCGCGCAAATGTGGTGCGAGGAAAGAATTCCCGCATAAGCAATACAAAATTGCGCCATAAGCTCTTTTTTGGAATCATCTGCAATTATTGCTATGTCCATACTGTCTTTTCTCCTTTTGATTGATAAAATTTAAAATGAATGTATCAAAATGTTAGCTCTTTGTGGATAACAGCTTCTTTTTCTTTATGTGCGTAAGGTTTGAAAACAAGGGTACTCGTTTTCCAAGAAAACGGGAAGCTATGTTATCAAATGCGGCGGTAGCATTACCGCTCTTTTTATTTTCGTGGACTAAAAGCCCCTTTTCCTGAGACTCACAGAGTCGCTCGTCATGGGGGACTATTCCCATTATAGGGAGTCTTGTCCTGTCTATTATTTCGAGCGCGGTAGCCTTCGGCTCGCGCTTTAAGTCGGTTTCAAAATTATTGATTATAAGCCACAGGTCTTTTCTTTCCTTATTTGAAAGAGAATAACCTGTCGCCTCTGCGGCTCTTATGCTTACCTCCGTCTGATTTGTCACAATGACGGCTGTGTCGCATATGGGATAGGCTATATTCGTGCTGTCGTCGGCAGAGCCCGACGTGTCTATTATAACGAGGTCGAGTGAAAATTCCTTTTCCGCCTTTTCTATGACCTCTTCTAATCTATCGCTTGTAATAGGTGAGTCCTCTTCGAGCGCGGCTATATCGAATATTCCCGGCAGAAAATAGAGGTTTTGTGCCTTTTGTGAAGCCAAGACGACGTCCTCGACGACAGCTCGGTCGGATAAAAGGTCGAAAAGGTCGTAAATCACACTATCCTCACAACCGAGAAAGAGGTCGAGCGAGCGATTTGACAAATCGAGGTCGACTACCATCGTGCGAAGTCCGAGTCGCGCAAAAGCGAATGCTAAATTCGCGCTGACGGTGGATTTTCCGACGCCACCCTTTCGGGAGGTCACCATCATTCTTTTATATTTCATTACACACTCCGAAGGGGTATGAGATTCATAATGCGCCGAAGCGACAATATAATTTCGTGAAATTATATTATATAGATTATACAATATTTAAGGTAATTTGTCAATTGCTGAGGGAATAAATTTAATAATTATTAAAAAATAAAAAGCTATTGTAAAATTGAAAAAAATGTTGTATAATATCTTGGAATGAAGTTTTTTCGTAAAGGAAAAAGAAAAGGGAAGTCTATGATAGATAATATTAGCCGATACAATACCTTTGTGGTCGCGGCGGAGTGCAAAAGTGTGTCCGAGGCGGCTAAAAAGCTATACGTTTCTCAGCCGTCTGTCAGCGCGGAGCTTTCAGCTCTTGAGAGCGAGCTAAACGTAAGACTCTTTTTTCGTTCAAACAGGGGAATCACTCTGACAGAAGAGGGAAAGGTCCTTTACGATTATATAAAAAATGCGTTTTCATTTATTGAAAAGGGTGAAGAAAAGCTTCGTGAGATAAGCGGTCTGAAAAGCGGAACACTCAGAATAGGTGCGTCGGATATGACCTTGAAGTTCTTTCTTTTAGACTATATAACCGAATTCCGTAAAAATTATCCCGAGGTGCATCTTACTGTGACAAACAATCCCACCCCAAAGACCTTTGAGGCTTTGCGAAGCGGTGAGATTGATTTCGGTGTGGTCAGTGAGCCTTTTTCCGGTGCGAATGACGAGGACTTCGTTTTGATTCCCGTAAAAGAGATAAACGACGTCTTTATAGTTAAGGGCGACGACCCATTGGCAGAAAAAAAGAAAGTAACGAAAAGTGAGCTTTCAGAGCATCCCATTATAATGCTTGAACGTCACACTTCGACGAGAAGCTACGTTTCCTCGTATCTCGGCTCGGATTTCCCTGCGCCCGTCATAGAGCTCGCGACAAGCGACCTTATTTTAGAGTTTGCAAAGCGCGGAATAGGGGTTTGCTCTATCGTAGAGGATTTTGCTGTGTCAGAGCTTCAGGGGGGCACTGTAAAGAAGCTCGACCTTAAAGAAGAAATTCCCCCTCGCAGATTTTTCCTCGTTTTCTTGCGCCGTATACCGCTATCCACTGCGGCAGAGCGTATGATTTCCTTAATAGAGGGAAAAAACAATTATAAAGAAAGTATTTAATTTAGTTCACATAAAGAGAGGCAAAAAATGAAAAAGTTTAGAAGAATAGGCGTACTTACCTCAGGTGGAGACGCGCCCGGAATGAATGCGGCTATACGCGCAGTGACAAGAGAAGCGCTTTGCTGCGGTGTTGAAGTAATAGCTATTTATCGCGGTTATAGCGGACTTATAAACGGAGACGTAAAGCCTTTTTCGATTCGTGACGTATCAAACAGCATGAATCATGGCGGAACAATGCTTTATTCCGACCGTTGTCCCGAATTCAAGACCGAAGAGGGTATGCAGAAGGCGATAGAGACCTGTAAGAAATTCAATATAGACGGAATTGTGGCAATAGGCGGTGACGGTACCTTCCGCGGTGCGCGCGACCTCACCTTGCACGGAATCCCCTGTGTAGGTATCCCGGGCACAATAGATAACGACGTAACCTCTACCGATTTTACAATAGGCTTTGATACCGCGACTAACACGGTTATCGAGCTTATAGACCGTCTGCGTGACACGTGCGAATCCCACGCGAGATGTAACGTAGTCGAGGTAATGGGAAGAGGCGCGGGTGATATTGCCCTTCATAGCGCATTGGCAACAGGCGCGACGGCAGTCGTAATTCCCGAAATCAAGGTCGACGAGGAATATATCATAGAGAAGATAAAGCGCTCAAGAGCGCTCGGAAAGAGAAACTTTATTATTGTCGTTTCCGAGGGCGTCGGCTCTGATTTCTCGCCTGCATTTGCAGAGAGAATAGAGAGAGAAACCGGTGTTGAGACCAGATTTGCGCGCTTTGCCCACGTAGTAAGAGGTGGTATCCCTACCCTTCGCGACAGACTTATCGCTTCCCGTATGGGACAGCTGGCAGTAAAAGAGCTCTTCCTTGGTAACAGCAATATCGTTATGTGTGAGAGACAGGGGAAAATTGTCGCTCGCGATATAGACTACGCTCTGACACTCGACCATATGTATAAGGGTAAGCTTAAGGAAGGCGATCTTGACGCATTCACACCCGAGCAGGTAGCTGAAATGAAGGCGCATAGCGATGCTAAAAAGGAAAAGATGAAGGCGATGTATGAGTCAGTAGACCGCCTCGGTCTCTAATGGCTCGTGCCTTTTGGCATAATCGAAAAAGAGCGAGAACATCTCAACTTCATTTTGATGTTCTCGCTCTAAATTTATATAATCGTTTTTTGGGTTTTAACAAGGTTGAAATTCTACGAATTTCTGCCTTTTTATTTTATGCTCTTTTTCTATCGCCGTTTCCTCAGTCGTCGTATAAAATACGCCTTCCCTCGTCAGCCGACGATTTCTGCTCAAAACTCCCTGCGCCCTCGTGCTTGCGCTTTTTAGCATAACCGAACAAAAAGAATATTTTTAGGATGGAAGTTTTAATGCTTCCGTTCTATTTTTTTCATATTAAAACGCGGTTTTGAATATACTTTTATATAAATCTTCTGGGGGTTTTTATGGATTTGCTTTATAAAGACGAAA
>JAZOOB010000040.1:0-3710 GCA_045654845.1 Eubacteriales bacterium
GTAACAGCGCATGGAAATACCGCATATCAAGAGAAAAGGAAGGAGAGCGAGCGTGCCACCGTTACGCAAAAGAAGCAACAAAGGGGTTATTACCACGAAAAAGAGTGTGCCCAGTACTGCTTTGTCAAAAACGACGAAAAGCGAAGCCGTTATACACAAAAAGAGCTTAAAGACAGTCGAATGTAAAAATGAATAAAATCCATTTACGCCCGTTCTTTCTTTTTCCACAGTGTTTCCCCCTTTCGCTTTTAATTTAAAACAGCATCTTGGGTTTTCCCTTGATGCTGTTTTTTGTCAGTGATTTGAATTGTCTATTTTATAGGTAGGCACGAGCTCGGAAACCAAGAGCTTCATACTGTCGGTTTCTTCGTGTGCTGCGCGATAAAGCTCGTCAAGTTTAGTTGACAAAAATTCATCGTCGATTTCAAGCGGACGACCTATACTTATCATATCGTTTGCCGTCTTCTGAAGACCTTCCTCTGCCATGAGTCGCTCTTCATAAAGCTTTTCGCCCGGGCGAAGCCCTGTGCAGACGATATCAATATCCACGTTAGGCTCAAGACCGCTGAGTCTTATAAGGTTTACCGCAAGGTCGTATATTCTTACAGGCTCGCCCATGTCAAGCACGAATATCTCACCGCCCTTGGCGTATGCGCCTGCCTGTAACACAAGAGAAACGGCTTCCTGTATCGTCATAAAGTATCTTATAATATCTTTGTGAGTTACGGTGACAGGACCGCCCTCTGCTATCTGCTTTTTAAAGAGAGGAATAACGCTTCCGTTCGAGCCAAGCACGTTACCGAAGCGCACCGCTACGAATTCGGTCTTGGATTTCTTCGCCAGCGACTGAATTATCATTTCGCAGATTCTCTTCGTCGCGCCCATGACGTTCGTCGGGTTTACCGCCTTGTCGGTGCTTATCTGCACGAAGCGCTTTACACCGTATTTGTCGGCTGCGCGCGCTACGTTTTGCGTGCCGAACACGTTGTTCTTTACCGCTTCGTTAGGGCTTGTTTCCATAAGAGGCACGTGCTTGTGAGCCGCCGCGTTAAACACGATATCGGGACGATACGTCTCAAAGACCGTGTCTATCTTTTTCGCATCTCGCACGCTTCCTATGAGCGTAAGGAGATTTAAGTCGGTGTGAGTACGGAGTAATTCCTGTTCTATTTCATAGGCATTATTTTCGTATATATCGAAGATAATGAGCTGCTTCGGCTTCTGCACGGCTATCTGTCGGCAGAGCTCGCTTCCTATCGAGCCACCGCCACCCGTAACCAAGACTACGTTATCCTTTATGTATTCTGCAACCGACGCGTCGACCGCTATCTGCTCTCTGCCGAGCAGGTCGGCAATATCTACTTCACGGAGCTTGGAAACGCTGATATCCTCGTTTATTAGCTGGTAGATACCGGGCAAGGTTTGTACCTTGCAGTTTGCAAGCGAGCATTTTTCGTATACTCTTTTCAGTTCCTTTGCCGAAATTGAGGGCATAGCGACTATTATATCCTCTATTTCGTATTTTTTAGCCATTTCGGCTATATCGTCGGTTTTTCCGACTATCGGCACACCGTGAATAAGCTTGCGTAACTTCAAGGGGTCGTCGTCGATTACGCATACGGGCTGCATAGTTACGTACTTTGATGACTGAAGCTCGTGAATGATAAGGCTACCTGCCATACCTGCGCCGACTATCATAACGCGCGTCTTCTTTTCGTTTCTGTCGTGATATTTCTTTTTGAAGGTGAGGTATACACGCTTCACGAATCTCTGCGTGCAGCAAAGCAGCATGAAGAAGATATTGAAGATAAGCACGAAGCGAAGGCTGACCTTAAATATAAACAGAGAGATGATAAGAGTTATTATTGCCTGTAATATGCAGGAAACCATAACACGAATTCCCTCGGAAAGTCCTGCGCTCGAATAAACTATGTCGTAGATTCTCGTGACGGAGAAAACCAGAACGGTAGCAACGACGGTAACTAAAAAGTAAATATAGAAATTTTCAGGCTTAAATTCGTCATACCGCAATATCCAAGCGGAAAAAATCATCGCCGCTATTATGAACAGTACGTCGCACAAAACGATAGACGCCGTGCGGAAAAATCTTTTTCTCAGCATAAAAGCTCCTTGTTTACCAAAAGGCTATTTTAAAGAAAGAACAATCATTCTTCTTATAATTATAGCAAATATTCGGTGAATGTCAATATAAAAAAGGTAAGAATAGTTTAAAAAACACAAATAAATCTTAATAAATTCCAAACTTTCGTGTAAAATTTACAAAAAACGAATTGATGCGACTTTTCCGTGAAGCTAAAAAAAGCAAAATAAAAAAAGTAATAAAAAGCCTCTCTTTGTGTTGAAATGACGAAAAAAATATGATATACTGTAAAGAGTATAAAAGAAGGCTTTCTGCCGAATGAATAAAATCCTAAAAAACGGAGGCTTCATGTTAGAATTAAAGAACATATCCTTTTCTGCCGAAGAAGAGAACGGCAAGAAGGAAATACTAAAGGATATAAGTCTTAAAATAGATGAGAGATTCGTCGCTATAACGGGTCCGAACGGAGGAGGAAAATCCACTCTTGCAAAGATAATAGCGGGAATCCTTACCCCAAGCGAGGGTAAAATCATCCTTGACGGTGAGGATATTACGGGCCTCAGCATAACCGAAAGAGCGCAGAAGGGTGTCAGCTTTGCGTTTCAGCAGCCCGTACGCTTCAAGGGAATTACCGTACGCGATCTTATCACTCTTGCGGCAGGCAAGAAGATAGGTCTTACCGAGGCGTGCGAATATCTTTCCGAGGTAGGTCTTTGCGCAAGAGATTATATAAACCGCGAGGTAAACGCGAGCCTTTCGGGCGGTGAGCTCAAGCGTATAGAGATCGCGACGATTCTTGCGCGCGGAACGAAGCTGTCTGTCTTTGACGAGCCTGAGGCGGGAATAGACCTGTGGAGCTTTTCTAATCTTATCAAGGTTTTCGAGAATATGCACAAAAAGATAAACGGCTCGATAATTATAATCTCGCATCAGGAAAGAATTCTTAATATAGCCGATAAAATTATAGTTTTAGCAGACGGAAAAATAGACAAAATAGGCACAAAAGAGGAAATTATGCCTCAACTTCTCGGTGAAAGCACTGTTTGTAAGACGCTTGCCGATAAGCTTTGAAAGGGAGACTGAAATGGATAATATACAGAAAAATCTTCTTTTGCAGGTAGCAGACCTTCACGAAGTGCCGACAGGTGCGTATAACATCCGTCAAAACGGAGAAACGGGCGCAAGAAATACTACCGCAAACATAGATATAGTTACAAAAGAGGACAAGCCGGGTATAGATATTATAATTAAGGCAGGCACGAAGAATGAAAGCGTGCATATCCCCGTAATTATAAGTCAGTCGGGACTTTCCGAGATGGTCTATAACGATTTTTATATAGGCGAGGGCTGTGATATCACTATCGTCGCGGGCTGTGGAATACACAACACCGGTGACGAGACCTCACGACACGACGGAATTCATTCCTTCTTTGTCGGGAAGAATTCCAAGGTGCGCTACGTAGAAAAGCACTACGGCGCAGGTGATGGAAACGGCGAAAACGTGATGAATCCCACGACGGTAATCGAGCTCGACGAGGGCGCTTATATGGAGCTTGACACTCTGCAAATAAAGGGTGTAGACTCTACCGACAGAAAGACGGTAGCGAAG
>JAZOOB010000041.1:0-4736 GCA_045654845.1 Eubacteriales bacterium
CCCTGAATGTCGTCAGCCTCGTAGCCCTCGAGTTCCAAGGTGGAAAGTCCCATAAGACGCAGACATTCCTTAGCATCGTCAAACTGCGAAAGCAATTCCTCGGGTGTGGGGTGTCTGCCTTCCTTATATGCGGGGTACATCTTTTTTCTGAAGGTGGGCGCGTGAAGGTCAAACGCGACAGCGGCATAGTCGGGCTTTATAGCATCAAGCTGCCTCGTTATGATATTTATCATTCCGTATATCGCGTTTGTGTGCTTTCCGTCCTTCGTGGTAAGCGTTCTTATTCCGTAAAAGGCACGGTTTATAATACTGTTTCCGTCTATGACAAGAATTTTTTTCATTGTGACTTATTCACCCTCGTTCTGAGACTCTTCTTCTTTTCCGTTTAGGTCCATGCTTATCTGCTCGGGCGCTTCTGGCTCGTTTTCTTCATTATTCTTTTTAAAGATTGCCGAAAAGAATGAGATAAGGCTCTTTGCATCCTTGGAATTTAAAGCGTATATAGAGAACAGTCTGGCTATAATATAAAGAGCAAATGCAAATATTGTAAACGAAGTAATGATTTTTCCGTAGGTAGCATTAGAGGAGAAGGGAATGAATACAAGAGAGGGGAGCGCGTCGGATACCGACACGATAAACGCGGTAAATCCTACCGCCGTATATATAGGCCACTTTACTCTGGAAAGGATGATTCTCGCTTCGCCGAGGGCAAAGAGTGCGATAAGTATCGCAGAAAGCTGATTGAGTATAATGGTCGGGCTGTTCATATAAGCGCTTGCATCAAAGTAAGAAGAGAAGGCGAGCGCACAGCCGAATATTACGGGACAAAAGGAGAGAAGAGAGAGAATATCCTTTTTTATATTTGTGCCACACAGACGCAATATATAATAAGGAACAGAAAGGAATGCAAATATAGACGAAAGCACCGAGAAAAACAGCGAAGCGCCGCTTTTATCTAACTGGGAAGCGTCTATAAGCATAAAGATTCCGAATATAAAAAGCGAAAAGGAAAGAAACGCGGTGGAGAACAAGGTGGGCAGGTCGGAAAAGTCCACTCTTATATTTTCGCTTCCTCTCATAAATATCGCGGTTATGAAAAGAAATACCGTCGACGTGAGCATAAGGATAGCAAACGCGTCGTCAAGATAAGAAGAATAAAGGAAATGCCCTATTGCTTCCTCGTACTGAGAAAGAAGCATGACGCTTCGGAGAATTATAGCGAAAAAGGCTAAAACGATAGAGACCCAAAGCGAAACCAGATATGCGGTCTTGATTTTCTTGTTCATATTGCACCTCGCAAAAGTATTTTTTGTTCGTTTCGGGTGTGTTTTATTTAAAAAATATACCCCGAAAGGTCTTTTTTATATATAATATATATTATTGTAACTCAAAATTGTTAATAAAATATAGACAAAGCCCCTTTTTCGTTAAAAAACAGGGCGAAAATGGGGTTAAAATAAGCCAAAAGTTCATAATTTATGCAAATTGCACAAAAAAGAGCTGAAAATTTCTACAAAATTCTTTTAAATTGCAGAGGAATTTTTTTAGCCCAAACTATTGATATTTAAGGAAAAATAGTTTATAATGGTTGAGTATGATATGCGATGAAGCGAGAGGTTGCCGCGAAAGCGGGTAATTTTCGTGGAGTATGTCCGATTAACCGGGCGAAAGGAATCATATGCTTGTATTAAAAACAGGCATAACTGTGCTTATTTCCCGGATTGAGCTGTCAGGCAGGCAATCCGGTTTTTGTACGGAAACGTAAGAAACGCGAGACACAGTGTGAACCTAAAAAAGCCCTCACAACAATGAAAAGGAGGCAAAACAAAAATGGCAGCAAACCAGAAGATCAGAGTCAGACTCAAGAGCTACGACCACACACTCGTTGATGCAGCAGCAGAAAAGATTGTTGAGATAGCTAAGAGAAACGGAAGTGCAGTTTCCGGTCCTATTCCGCTTCCCACCGAGAAGGAGATAGTTACTATCCTCCGCGCGGTACACAAGTATAAGGATAGCCGTGAGCAGTTCGAAATGCGCACTCACAAGAGACTCATTGATATCATCAATCCTCAGCAGAAGACCATCGAAGCTCTTATGGGCGTAGAACTTCCCGCAGGCGTTGATATCGAAATCAAGGCGTAAGCCACATTAAAAAGAAACCACACGTGGTCAAGTTGGCATAACCGCACGAAAGTGCAGAAATCCAAAATGTCAACCAATAACTATGGAGGAAAAATGAAAAAAGGTATTATCGGAAGAAAGCTGGGTATGACTCAGATTTTCGACGAAATCGGTAACGTAATTCCTGTTACGTTGATCGAAGCAGGCCCCTGCGCAGTAGCACAGAAGAAGACGGTTGAAACCGACGGCTACAATGCGATCCAGCTTGCATTCCAGGATGACAAAGAGAAGCACCAGACAAAGGCGCAGCTCGGTCATTTCAAAAAAGCGGGTATTTCCCCGAAGAGACATCTCAAGGAGTTCCGTCTTGAAGACATCTCCGCAGTAAACGTAGGCGACGTTATATCCGTCGATACCTTCGCCGCAGGCGAGAAGGTCGACATCACTGGTATAACCAAGGGTCACGGTTACACCGGCGCTGTAAAGAGATGGGGACACCACATATTGAGAATGACACACGGTACAGGTCCTGTTCACCGTCAGGTAGGTTCTATGGGTGCAAACTCTACGCCTTCCCGCGTATATAAGAACAAGAAGATGGCAGGTCAGTACGGTAACGAGCAGGTTACAATCTTGAACCTCAACGTCGTAAAGATCGACGCAGAAAAGAACCTCATCGCGGTTAAGGGTGCAGTTCCCGGCGCAAAGGGCGGCATCGTATTCATCCGTGATTCGGTTAAAGCATAACGGAAGGAGGAACACATAATGCCTAATATGAAAGTTGTTAACATGGCCGGCAAGGAAGTCGGAGAGATTGCATTGTCCGAAAAGGTATTCGGCGCAGAAGTAAATGGCTCTGTCCTCCACGCCGCAGTTAGAGCGTTTCTGATGAATCAGAGACAGGGTACACAGTCTACTCTCACTCGTTCCGAGGTATCCGGTGGCGGTAAGAAGCCCTGGAAGCAGAAGGGAACCGGTAGAGCAAGACAGGGTTCGACCCGTTCTCCTCAGTGGGTACACGGAGGAATTGCTCTCGGACCGAAGCCCCGTAGCTATCGCGTAACTCTTAATAAGAACACTAAGAGAGCTGCTCTCTTCAGTGCATTGTCTTCTAAGGTACAGGCTGGCGAAATGGTAGTTGTTGACGCTATCACCGCGACCGAGTACAAGACGAAGACCATGAAGGCTATGCTTGAGGCACTTGGTGCAGACAAGAAGGCCCTCATCGTACTTCCCGAGGTGGACAAGTACGTGGTTAAGAGCTGCGATAACATTCCCGGAGTAAAAACCACAGTATACAATTCCATCAACGTATACGACATCCTTAACTGCGACAAGTTCATTGTAGCGAAGGGCGCAGTTGAAAAAATTGAGGAGGTATATGCGAAATGAAGACGATTGAAAACATCATTATAAAGCCTATCATCACTGAGAAGAGCATGAGCGGTCTTGCTGACAAGCGCTACACCTTTGAAGTAATGAAGAATGCTACCAAGCCCGAGATCGCAAAGGCGGTTGAGGAAATGTTTGATGTTAAGGTACTCAGCGTAAATACCATCAACATGAAGAAGAAGCCGAAGAGACTCGGCGTACACGCTGGATTCACCGGTGAGTGGAAGAAAGCAATAGTAACATTAAAACCCGATTCAAAGAGCATCGCGTTCTTTGACAGTATGAATTAAGTTGGGAGGATAAGAAAGAATGCCTACCATGAAGTATAAACCGACTACACCGTCCCGCAGACATATGTCAGCTCCTTCCTTCGACGAAGTAACCAAGTTTACTCCCGAGAAGAGCTTGACGGTTATCAAGAAGAAGCATGCAGGACGTAATAGCTACGGTAAGATCACTGTTCGTCACCAGGGTGGCGGAAACAAGCAGAAATACAGAATTATTGACTTTAAGCGTCAGACGGAAGGACCCGCTACCGTAATCGGTATCGAGTACGATCCTAACAGAACCGCTTACATCGCTCTCGTTCAGTACGAGGACGGTAAGAAGGCTTACGTTATCGCTCCCGCCGGCTTGAAGGACGGAGACGTTATCTACTCCGGCGCTGATGCGGATATCAAGGCAGGAAACACACTTCCTATCAGCTCTATCCCCGTTGGTACTTTCATTTACAATATCGAGCTTTATCCCGGCAAGGGCGCTCAGCTCGTTCGTTCCGCAGGTACTGCGGCTCAGCTTATGGCTAAGGAAAACGGCGAAGCTCAGGTTAGACTTCCCTCCGGCGAAGTTCGTATCGTAAGACTTGACTGCAAGGCAACTATCGGTCAGATCGGTAACATCGAGCACGACACCGTTAAGCTCGGTAAGGCAGGTAAGACCCGTCATAAGGGTATTCGTCCTACCGTTCGCGGTTCGGTAATGAACCCCTGCGATCACCCTCACGGTGGTGGTGAAGGACGTTCACCTATCGGTCGTCCCGGACCTGTTACTCCTTGGGGCAAGCCCGCTCTCGGATATAAGACGAGAAACAAGAAGGCAAGAACCAACAAGTTTATCGTCAAGAGAAGAAACGATAAATAATTACTGTTATTAATAATTAGGAGGCACAGAAATGAGCAGAAGCTTAAAGAAGCCGCCTTTTGTCGAAGCAAAGCTTTATAACA
>JAZOOB010000042.1:0-2931 GCA_045654845.1 Eubacteriales bacterium
GTTTTTTCCGTTTTCTTCAAGTCGCTTTGTCGCTTCTTGTGTAGTAAGACCGTTTTCGCTACTGTTCACTTCGCGCAAGACGGTTTCTTTTTCTTCGCAATAAAATTTCATCGGTTTCCTCCGTATTTATATATAACATAATAATTATAAGGAAAAATTTGCCGTTTGTCAATCAAAATTTTTTTAAGCACTTAATAGTATGTACCTATTTTTTTCATAATATTTCCCTCTTTCTTAATTTTAGCCGATTTATATGCTTCTTTTTGCCAAAAAACTACTGTTTTTGGACATCATAAGTAAAAAAACGACCTTTTTTATCGTTTAAACGAAAAAAGGCGTATGTTATTATAAAATTGTAAAACAAAAAATCTTTAAGATAATATCCAGAAAGGTCAAAAACTATGTCTACAAACAAAACTCAGGCATTCTATACTCATGCAAAAGAAGTTATCCCAGGTGGCGTACAGCTACTCAGCAAGCGCCCCGAAATGTTCGCACCCGATCAGTGGCCCGGCTACGCTTCGCGCGCGAAGGGCTGTGAGGTATGGGACCTTGACGGAAAGCACTATTACGATATGACCACAAACGGCATAGGCGCTTGTCTTCTCGGATATGCAGAGCCGAGCGTAACCGATGCCGTTGTCAAGTGTGTTCAGAACGGCTCTATGTCCAGCTTGAACTGTCCTGAAGAGGTAGAGCTTGCCGACAGACTCTGCGAGCTTCATCCTTGGGCAGAAAACGTTCGCTTCGCAAGAACGGGCGGTGAAACCTGCGCGGTCGCAGTCCGTATAGCCCGTGCGACCACAGGTCGTGGTGTAGTTGCTATCTGCGGATATCACGGCTGGTCGGACTGGTACCTTGCGGCAAATCTCGGAAACAGCACCGGTCTTGACGGTGTGCATCTCCCCGGCCTTAAGCCCGCAGGTGTTCCCCGTCAGTTGAAGAACACCTCCGTCACCTTCAATGCACTCGACTACGAGGCATTCGACAATATTATAAGCGAATACGGCGACGAGCTCGCCTGCGTTATCATGGAGCCCCTTCGTAGCGAAATTCCCCCTACCGAATGGCTTGAGCACGTACGCAAGGAAACAAAGCGCGTAGGCGCACTTCTTATCTTCGACGAAATCACTATCGGCTGGCGCCTCACCCTTGGCGGTAGCCACAAGCTCTTCGACGTAAATCCTGACATGGCGGTGTTTGCGAAGGCTCTCGGTAACGGCCACCCCATCGGTGCTATAATCGGCACTCGCGAGGCTATGGACGGCGCTCAGTCCTCCTTTATCAGCAGTACGTACTGGACTGAGGCTGTAGGACCTACCGCGGCTCTTGCTACCATCAAGAAGATGGAAGAGGTAAAGATCTGGGATTACGTACGCCGCGTAGGTGAAATAGTAGCGAAGGACTGGTCTGATGCGGCAGAGCGTCACGGTCTTTCTATCCACAACTCCGCTATCCCCTGCCTTGCGCACTTCGAATTCACCGAAAACGCACTCCCCTTAAAGACGCTTTACACCGCGCTTATGCTCAAAGAGGGCTTCCTTGGAAACGTTTCTATTTATCCTACACTTGCGCACACCGACGATATCCTCGACCTTCACAGAGAGGCTGTCGACCGCGTATTCGCGAAGATTGCAGAAATCGTAAAGAAGGGCGACCTTCAGGAAATCCTCGACGCTATCGGCGGTCCCGTATGCCAGACAGGATTTGCGCGCCTTCTTAAATAATTCGCATTTTCGCTTGCAAATAAAATAAATTTGCTGTATACTTAAATCGATATATGCCGTCGCTTTTTCGTGGCGGCATATAAATTAAATAAAAGGAAAAAACCTATGCATAAGCTTGGAATCGATATAAATCTCGGCAACACGAAATGCGTTTTTCGTTTCAGCAACGCCTTTCATACAGAGCGTTATTCGTGGAATACACAGCGTCACTGTCACGCCGACTACGAAATGCATATAATCCTTTCGGGTAGCTGTGAAATCGACGTCGATGACAAAAAATACGACGCACTGTCGAATGCTATTCTGATAATATCGCCTGGGCAGTATCATAAGCCTATATCGGTATCAAAGGACTTTGAAAAGCTCTCTATTTCCTTTTCTCTTTCTAAGGGGAATCTTGAAAACGAGCTTCAAAGCAAGCTGACCGACGGCTTTATTTTCGCAGGCTCTTCTTCTATATCAAACAAGGCTCGCGAGCTTTTAAGAGAATTTTCGGTTTCCTCGTCCTTTAACGACGAGATGCTTTTTGCCCTTCTTTCTGAGCTTATGATTTCTGTTTTCAGAGCTATGCAGATAAAGGAAAAGAAAACTAAAAGCTCTACCTCGACCGACAGAATGGCGGATATTATCGACAATTTCTTTGAGCGTCAGGTCGCAGAGCATGGAAACGAAGCAGACTTGGCAAATGAATTGCACCTCTCGAAAAGGCAGCTTGCCAGAGTCTTACAGGCTCGCTACGGCATGAACTTCCGAGAAAAGCTTTTACGTGCGAGAATGGACTATGCGGGCTGGCTTTTACGAACTACCGATATGAAAATCACCCAGATATGTAGCAGCATAGGATACAGCTCCGAGGCAATGTTCTATAAAAACTTCAAAGAGTACTATAAAATGACGCCAAAAAAATACAGAGACAAGAGAAAGGGCTGAATTCCTTTCTAACACAAAAAAGACCGAAAAAATCGGTCTTTTTTTCATTTTCAGCGTGCACTTATTCGGGCAAACAACTTGACCTTTTTTATATATGGTGCTATAATTAAAAAAACCAAATAAGATTTTTAAGATGCTCTATGTTAAACGGAGGAAAACTATGAACTTTTCAAAATTAGATGCTTTTTTGGATGAAATGCCGCTTCGTGGCTACCCGTGTTGCGCACTCGCGGTTTCACTCGACGGAAAAACCGTATATACAAAAAACGTGGGA
>JAZOOB010000043.1:0-4795 GCA_045654845.1 Eubacteriales bacterium
TACGTTTTCACCGTTTATTTTTAAAATTATATCCTTCTCACGTAAGCCCCCGTCATACGCGGGCTTATATATCTTTCCTTTTTCGGAAACCTCTGTCGTGCCTGCCACTATGACGCCGTTTATCATCATTTTTACTCCAAACGTGCCACCGCCCACACAAAGCTTTATTCTCTCCTTTTCAGAAGCTTTATTTATATTTTCGCTCTTATAGTAAGATGCTTTTCCCTCTCCCTTTGCGAAAGCTACAGTTGAGGTCAATTTTACCGAGCCTATAAAAAAGGCAAGGCAAAGCATAATATATATAAATGAATACTCTTTTTTTCTACGCATATCTCTTCTATGCATCCTCACCTTTTTCATAGGATGCCACCCCTTAATTTTTATATCAACGTTTTTTTAAAACAAAATTATCACACAATTATTCTTTACTTGAACAGCGCTTCTTTATGTGTAGTAAAAAACGAGAAATGACATTTTTTTTGGAAAATAAAAAATTAAGAATAAATAAAAGATGTTAATTTTTTAACACAACACTTGATTTTTGCGCTTATTTATGGTATACTTTTTAGGTATTAAGATCAAAGGAGAAGACTATGAAGGAATTCCACATTGGCACTCAAATATATTTCGGTGAATCGGCGCTTGACAGATTGACACAGCTATCCTTTGAGCGTGTTATCGTGTTTGCCGATCCTTTTGTCATCTCCTCAGGACTTTTTGACCACGTAGGCAAGCGACTCGATGCGGCGGGTGTTCGTTACACGCTTTTTACCGACATCGTACCCGATCCTCCCGTAGAAAAGGTGATTGCAGGCGTTTCTGCCGTACTACGTGAAAAGTTCCCTTGCATAATTGCAATAGGCGGTGGCTCTGCTATCGATACGGCAAAGGCTGTCCGTAAGTTTGCAGGGCAGATAAACGCGGGGTATGACCCACGACTTATCGCTATCCCCACCACGTCGGGTACGGGTAGTGAGGTGACCGCTTTTTCTGTAATCTCAGACCCCGACGAGGGCAAAAAGTACCCCCTCTGCTCCGACGATATGCTCCCCGAGGAAGCGATAATCGACGAGGTACTGGTAAAATCCGTACCTGCCTCTATCACCGCCGACACGGGAATGGACGTCATCACTCACGCAATTGAGGCATACGTCAGCACCAACAACAACGAGTTTTCGGGTGCTTTGGCAGAAAAGGCTGTTGAGATATGCGGTCAGTTCCTCATTCGTTCCTATATAGATAATAACGACGCTCACGCGCGCCGTAAAATGCATATTGCGGCTTGTCTTGCAGGTATCGCCTTTAATTCCGCTTCACTCGGTCTCGTGCACGGAATGGCGCACCAGCTTGGCGCACATCTTCATATTCCTCATGGCAGAAGCTGTTCCCTTCTTTTGCCCGCATTGATAGAATATAACAGCGGTATCACTACAAGCTCCCGCTCGAAGCCCGAATACCCTTCTTGCGTACGTAAGTATTGCAATATGGCGAGAATTCTCGGGGTGAGCAATTTTAACGAAATCACCACAGTGCGCGCACTGATAAGCTACGTGCATTTTCTCTCCCAAGAGATGCATCTGCCCGCCCGTGTAAGCGAAGCGGTAAACATCAGCGAAGAAGAATATCTTTCGCTTTTAGACCAGATGGCAGAGGGCGCAATCGCCGACAACTGCACCAAAACGAACCCACGCAAGCCCACAAAAGAAGACGTTATCAACATTTACAAGAGCATTTGGTAAAGCCTTCTTGCCAGAGAATAAAAAGGACAGAGAACACAAGGTTCTCTGTCCTTTTTTTGACAAATTAATTTTATGCCACCAAAAGCATACAAAGCAAGGATATAAAGGTGTAGTCCTCGCATTTCGGCGTAGTGAATGAAACCCCTGCCGAAGAAACGCTCATAATATGCGCTGTGGCGGTTAATTTTCGTTTTTCGTACTCAAATTCAAGCGAAAATCCACTGTTTTTCGCGAGCTCTTTACAATAGCTCTGCAAGAACAAGGGGATTTCTTCCTTTACGTTTTCACACACAAGAGAAATATCCAAGCTTTCTATATTATTCTTATAAGAAAACGAAGGAACAGACTCTTTTCTCGAAAGATAATGAGTAAGTAGCGCAAAGGTCGCTATTAAACCGCGCTCACCTACAAAAGCCGTGCCCAAAACGTCGTTTTTATCTACTCGGTCGCAGATTATAGAGTCGGATATCTCGCTCTTTAATACCGAGCACAAAAACGTGTAAAGATAGGAAAACTGTCTATGTGTTTTCACTGCATCCTTTTTGAAGAGGGCGACGACAGTCTCGAAAATTAAGGGGAATTTATCCGCATATTCCTCATTTTCCTTTGAAAGCACGTAATTTACGCTATACTCTCTTTGGCACAAGGTAATCTTGTTTTCGGATACCGTAAAATCATCGCCCTCGGGCATTTTGCCGTATACGCATTCGCCCTTTTCGTCGAGGACGTAAAGTGTTTTTATAAGAACGTCGTAAAGCGTAGGAAACTTCGCCATATCTACCTCTTAATACTCAATTTCTGCAAAATTCAAGGATTCAAAAAATTCCGTATATTTCACGTTTTCGAGAAGTGCATTTTTACATTCCTCAAGCTTTTTATACAAGCTATTGCTTACGTAAAGCTCTGCAATTCTCTCATAGTTATCGTCATCTTCAAGATAAGAGGCGTATTTTTCCATCTTATAAACCACGTACACGCCGTAGTAATTTTCGATGACGTCGCTTATCTCGCCTGCATTCAAGGAAAATGCGGCGTCAATTATCTCACTCATATACTGTGAGTCGAGCGTATATTTTCCTATATAGAAGCCCTCTTCTATATTTTTCGCATCGGTGCTGCCAGAGGAATACTGTACCAAGACGTTTATTATATCCTGATAGCTCTCTGCCTTTTGCATCGCGCTATGCGCCTTTTCGGCGAGCTCGTAGTCCGCTTCCTTTGTAAAGAATTCGGAATAGTAATAGCCTCTATACAACCAAGTTATATGCGCACATTCGTCGCTATTGAAGAAATCGTATACGTCCTTGTTTTCAAACTCGAAGGTGTCCTCGTATTTGTCGACAAGCTCCTCCTCGCAAAGCGAATATCTCATAATAAGGCGACTGACGCTATCGTTCATATGAATAGACCTGAGATAATCGAGGTATGCATCGTAAGAACCGTGCCCCTGTATAAGCTCTCCTTCAAAAGCGCCACCCTCTATACTGAGGGTAACCATTCTTTCTATTTCTTCTTCAATTTCCTTTGAGTTTACGTCTACACCGTTTACGTCACAGAGAGTGAACATAGCGTATATCTCGCAAATCTGCGGAAGAATCTTCTCTATTGCCTTTTCTCTGTATTCCTCGGCAGTGCTTCCTATCCATACGTTTTTATCACCGCCGTCTATTTCTTCCTTATCGGTAAGGAAAAAGGCGCGGAAAAGCTCGTACGGAACCTCGTATTCACCGAGTGTAAACACCGTCCTTTTCTCCTCGTCGGTAGAAGGTACGGGCTTATATTTATTTTTCGAGCAGGCGCAAAGAGGCAATATCATCAAAAGCGCTAAGCACAGGACAAAAATCTTTTTTATCATCTTTTTTTCCTCATAAAGTTTCATTTATTACATTGTAACAAATATTTATGAATTTATTTTTAATAAAATATATTTTTCACTATTTAATCAAATACTCTTTATTTTTTTAGAAAAGTATGCTACAATGAGTATATAAGCAGAAAAAGGAGCTTAATTATGGAAGAATTATATACAGTTGCCTTATCCGATATTATAAACGAATTATCGCTTGAAAGCATATATCTGCCAATGTCGGCAGAAAAAATAAACATAAGCTGTGCGCGCGTAAACCGTCCCGGGCTTCCCCTCTGTGGTTTTTTCGACCATTTTGAGCCCGAGAGAATCCAGCTTATAGGCAAGGTAGAATATCTTTACTTAAACAGTTTGTCCCCCGAGGAAAAGGAAGCGAGATTAACCGCGTTTTTTGCAGCTAAACCCGTCGCTGTCATCGTGACCTCTTCTATGGACGTTTCCGACCTTGCTTTATCCGTAGCAGAAAAATATGAAATACCCGTCATGCGCACGAAGGAAACTACAAGTGAATTTATGGCGGCTCTTATCGCATTCCTTAACTTGAAGCTCGCGCCCAGAATCACTCGTCACGCAGTTTTGGTCGAGGTATACGGCGAAGGTATTCTCCTCTTGGGCGACAGCGGTGTCGGTAAGAGTGAGACCGCTATCGAGCTTGTAAAGCGCGGTCACCGTCTTATAGCAGACGACGCGGTAGAAATAAAGAGAGTGTCAAAGAAGACGCTTGTCGGTGAAGCGCCCGAAATCATCCGTCACTACGTAGAGCTTCGCGGTGTCGGAATCATCGACGTCAGACGACTTTTCGGTATGGGTGCTGTAAAGGTGTCCGAAAAAATAGACCTCATAATAAACCTCGAACCTTGGGTGCAGGGCAAGATGTACGACAGATTAGGTCTTGACGAGCAGTTTACCGAAATACTCGGAATAGATATTCCCTCTCTTACCATTCCCGTACGTCCCGGTAGAAACCTCTCGATTATCATAGAGATAGCCGCGATGAACAACCGTCTCAAGAGAATGGGCTATAATACCGCAGAGGAATTTAACAACAGACTTATGGAGTCTATGGGAATCTAATTACAAAGAAAAAACGCTTATTCAAAACCGAATAAGCGTTTTCTTTTTTATTTATCCTTTGTTCTGTCTCCGTAGCCATAGCGTTTGTAGCCATAGCGGTGACCGTATTTGCTAT